>NZ_BBPW01000261.1:0-864 GCF_001028545.1 Treponema endosymbiont of Eucomonympha sp.
TACGGCGCGCTTCCCGTAGGCGCGGCAGGCTTCCAGCGCGATTTTGGCGAGCGCGCCTTCCTCGTCGTCGGTAAGGGTGGGGGTTTCGCCGGTGGTGCCGAGCGGCAGCACGCCGTCTATGCCGCTTTCAAGCTGAAAGCCGAGCAGCCTGCGGAACCCGTCGTAGTCGACTTCGCCGCCGGCGCTCATCGGGGTAATGAGCGCGGTAAACGCTCCCTGTAGTTTTGCCATAACGCTGCCTCCGTTTCGTGTTTTGCGCTTCGTGCAGTACGCGAGCGGAATATAGCATATTTCGGGAAACAAACGCAATAACGCGGCGGGAAGGGGACGCGGTTCGCCCGTCCGTTTCCCGCCATAGCGGGAGGCATCGCACCGCTGTAGTACAAACCGACTGCAAAGGTGCGTATCAGCCACTGTGCAAAAGGTATGCACAAGCACTGTGCAAGGGTACGTGCCGACCGTGTGCAAGGGTGCGTGCCCGCACTGTACGAAGGAGGTGCCAGCCGTGTGCAAGGGTATATGCCCGCACTGTGCAAGAGTGTGTGCCAGCCGACTGCGAAGGGATGCGCAAGCCGACTGTGAAGAAGTGCACACAGTGCTTTGCAAAAGTTATCCACAGGCGCTGTGCAAGCTCCGTGCGCGGAATGCGCCCGCATTGCAGGCGAGGCACAGGCGGTGATGCGGACGGGTACAGACACACAACTGTACGGCTGCGTACCGCGCGGATAAGGCGTTGCTCGCCTCTCTGCATTACGGCGTCCGCCTGCTTTGCGTTTTACCCTGACCGCCTCGCACATTCCTACTATAGTAAACAGCGTCGGCGAAGGGCAAAACGCCGAAGGGAGGAGGCATTATGAAAACAGG
>NZ_BBPW01000262.1:0-860 GCF_001028545.1 Treponema endosymbiont of Eucomonympha sp.
TGACCAGCAGCACGCACAGCTCCCCGCGGTAGTCGCTGTCGACGGTTCCCGGCGCGTTCAGGCAGGTAACGCCGTGCTTCAGGGCGAGCCCGGAGCGCGGGCGCACCTGCACTTCGTAGCCCGTGGGGATTTCAAGCGCCAAACCCGTCGGCACGAGCAGCCGCCCGCCCGCCGGTATCGTCGCGGGCTTGCCGAGGCAGGCGCGCACGTCCGCGCCCGAAGCGCCTTCCGTCTGATACGCGGGGAGCGCCGCCCCGTCCCGCGCGCGGCATTTTATGCTGACCATGAAGCCCTCCTGAGCCGGTTTTGTCCAGTATACGGGCACAGGAAGTTCCCCGCAAGAGGAACTTCCTGTGCCGCGAGTTCCTTGAAGGAACTCGCGGAGCGAGGCTCGCGCGTTGCCCGTGCGGGCAACGTCCGAGTTCTTTGAGAGAACTCGGCATATAGGGTGTTACACGGACAAACTCTGCATTAGAAGGTTTCTGCGGGCAAGCGGCACAGCGCAAGGGGCGCATATACTATAGAAGAACAATGCGTTCGGCGGTAGCCGAACGTCCGAGTTTTCTGAAAAAACTCGGCAGATAGGTTTTCCCCCTATGCTTTCACCTATGGGCAAAGGCATAGAGGCACGCGCCGACTGGGTTTGCCGAAAGCCGTCATGACGCGCACGCGGAACAGAGGCGCTGTCTAGGGCGGGACAGAGACACTGTTCTAGGCGGGAGAGAGGCTCTGTCTAGGTAGTGTGGACTGGAAGGTAGAGGAATAAACACCTGACATGAATGGCGGCGATGAAGGAAGCGGTGAGCTTTGCGTAGCGCGTAGCGATTCCGCGCCAGCGTTTGAGGGCGCGGAAGACGTTT
>NZ_BBPW01000263.1:0-853 GCF_001028545.1 Treponema endosymbiont of Eucomonympha sp.
AGCTGTATCGGGCACGGCACGTCATTGAAAACGTCTTTCGCGCCCTCAAGCGCTGGCGGGGAATTGCTACGCGCTATGCAAAGCTCACCGCTTCCTTCATCGCCGCCATTCATGTCAGGTGTTTGTTCCTCTACCTTTAAGTCCACACTACCTAGAGAGTGAATCTATGCCGAAGCCTTTGTTGGTTTTTTGCTTTGCTATGCCGACCGCAACGCCTTTTCCTTTATGACCGTATGAACTGTTCCACATAACAAGGCTGTCTTCAAGCTCGGTCAAACTTCTGCTAAATGCGACCTTTTCGGAATTACTCCTAATGCTATCCAAGACCGTTGATATAGCGTCGGCGTTGCAAAAGGTTTTTAATCTGTCATAAAAGACTTTGCCTTCTTCCGGGTCGTTTTGATAGTCGGCGGGCGTCAGCCGGAAACGCCGGTTAGCCCGCTCGGCAGGCAACTGGGCGGAAGCCCTCGGCGGGCGTATAGGCAGGCAACTGGGCAGGGCATAAAAAAAGGAGCGGCAGCCGCCGCTCCTTCGCACCGCTCCCTTGATAAACCGCTAGGCGGGTTCGTCTCCCTGCCTCTTCTTGCAAAGCCCTTGTCCGCTCGCTTCGCGCGGCGGCTGCCTGTTTTGCCCTTCGGCAGGCTTGCTCGATAGGCACGGTAGGTACTATCCGTTTTTATGGGTCTGGGCGGCTTATTCGCCCTGTCGGTTTAGGCTGCTTGCGCCCATATTCGGGCGCGGTATATGGTTTCTCTCTTACAGGTCTAGGTTCGCGGAGAAGGCGCTGTTTTTCTGCAAGCAGTGAGCCGCTCTCGGCGGGCGTATAGGCAGGCAACTGGGCAGGACGCAAAAA
>NZ_BBPW01000264.1:0-851 GCF_001028545.1 Treponema endosymbiont of Eucomonympha sp.
CCGAGATCTACACCCTTCCCCTCACCGACGCTCTTCCGACTTGAGCTGCGCGCTATTCTGCCCGAACACGAAATCAGGCTGCCGTCAGACGCGGGAATCGTCTGCGCACCGAAGGAGACGGGGGCGACGTTTCTGGACAACGCGCTGCTCAAGGCGCGGGCGCTGTATGCGCTGGTGCACGAGCCGGTCGTCGCGGACGATTCGGGGCTGTGCGTGGACTGCCTTGGCGGGCGGCCGGGCGTCTATTCCGCGCGGTACGGCGGGGAACGGGGCGGGCGGCTGTCGGTTTCGGAACGGAACGCGCTGCTCCTGCGGAAAATCGGGGACAGCCCGCTGAGGAGCGCCCGCTTTGTCTGCGCTATGGCGCTGTTGCTGGACGAAAATCGGTTGTGCTTCGTGCAGGAAACGCTCGAAGGGGAAATCATCCGGGACGGCGCGCGCGGGACAGGCGGGTTCGGCTACGACCCGCTTCTATACCTGCCGGAACAGGGCTGCACGATCGCGGAGTTGTCCGAAACGGAAAAAAACGCCGTCAGCCACCGCGGCAAGGCAGGGCGGGGAATCGCCGCAGTATTGCGTTCGGCTTGCGCCGAACGTTCGAGTTTTTTGGGGAAACCGCCACACGCTGTAGCGTGCTACTGAGCTTGCAAAGCAAACTCGCGGCAGAAGTAAAGCCCCTTTTCGGTCAGCGCTCGCCGCCTTCGTCCCCAGAATCCGTATGTTGGTTCCTAAGGTCTGAAGGCTCGTTCCCAGAGTACAGCGGTTTGTTTTTAAGGTCCAAAAATTTATCCCTAGGTAGTGTGGACTTAAAGGTAGAGGAACAAACACCTGACATGAATGGCGGCGATGAA
>NZ_BBPW01000265.1:0-848 GCF_001028545.1 Treponema endosymbiont of Eucomonympha sp.
CGGCGGGGGGTTCGGCTTCGGGGCGGAAATCGGCATAAGGACGCAGAAACTGCACGCGCGCGGACCTATGGGTCTTTCCGCGCTCACGACGACCAAATACCTTATCGACGGCGAGGGGCAGATACGCCCGTAAATGCCCGCACGCGCATAGAAAAGCCCCCGCACAAGCGGGGGCTTTCTTGTTACGGCTTGGCTATAATCTTCTCCAGCGCAGGGTTCTTCGCTAAGTCGCCTTTCAGCCCTTCGGCGCGCGCCTTGTTCACGTAGCCGGGGCTTTGGAACGTATAGGCGAAATTCGTGTGCACGTCATAGGTGCCCTTCATCAGGGCAAAGGCGTCCTCGGTCATAACCAGTTCCTCGTCGGTCGGTATGACGAACACCTTCACGGGCGAATCGTCCGCGCTTATGCAGGTCTCGGCGTTTCGCGTGCGGGCAAGCGCGTTCTTCGCCTCGTCCAGCCGTATGCCGAGCCGCTCAAGCCCGGCGCAGGACTTGCCGCGGATGAGCGCGGAGAACTCGCCCACGCCGGCGGTAAAGACGAGCGCGTCGACCCTGCCGAGCGCGGCGGAATACGCGCCGATATACTTCTTGATTCGGTAGCATTCCATATCCTGCGCCAGCTTTGCGCGCCGGTCGCCGTCTTCGGCAGCCTTCTGCACGTCCCGGCGGTCAACGTACTTGCCGGTAATGCCGAGCAAGCCGGACTTCTTGTTGAGCGCGGCGTCCATTTCGGCGGCGCTCATGCCGGTCTTCCGCATGATATAGAACGGCAGCGCGGCCTCAACGTCGCCGCTCCGCGTGCCCCTCACCAAGCCCTCCCGCCGCGGAATGCCCACAGACCTGGCTAA
>NZ_BBPW01000266.1:0-848 GCF_001028545.1 Treponema endosymbiont of Eucomonympha sp.
CGCGCTTGAAGACACCCTTGTTATGTGGAACAGTTCATACGGTCATAAAGGGAGAGGCGTTGCGGTCGGCATAGCGAAGCAAAAAATCAACAAAGGCTTCGGCATCGATTCACTCTCCAGAGAAATGAGTTTGCCGGCGCAGTCGTCAGAAATGCCGCTCAATACGCTTATAAAAGGAAAAACAGGAAACCCGCAAACGGACGCCGCTAAAGATATATCAAAAAACTACGATGTTGTTCCTACGCAAGAAAAAACGGAACAGGCGAAAGGGAACACTGCCGAAGAGGGGTTGAAAAAGCCTGTTCCTGTCCCTATGAGCAGCATAGGGCTGTACAAGGTGTTGTATATCGGTGAAACAGGGGGAAAAAGACGCAGCGGTTCAAGCAGCTTTAGCTAAATTAGGCGAAACTGCAAAAGCGCTGAAAGCGCTTAAGAGCGAATTTCCAAAAGAGGATGCGGCGGAAAAAGAGCAATTTGTAGATTTTCTTTCCAAATTGTTCACGCCGGTCGCTCACCTCATAAAAAAAGAGACATACAAACATGAAGAGGAATACCGGCTCCTGTATGTTTCTTTCATAAAGAATGCGCTTGCTGAAAATTATCTGCAAACCGACACGACTTCTGACGATGTTTCCACCGGTATTTACGTTGAAACCGAAGCGATTCTGTTCAAGGATTCCACGGAGAAAGATATTGTGTATTTTGGTCCGAAAGTAAGCGAAACCACCAGATTAAGATACGAACACGCTTTCAGACATAAGGGGCTTGCGGACAACGTAGACTTAAAACCGTCAAATATACATTATCGATAAGCGCACGGCGGCGGGGGAAGCCGAGCCGATAGGCGA
>NZ_BBPW01000267.1:0-845 GCF_001028545.1 Treponema endosymbiont of Eucomonympha sp.
GCAAAACCGCTTGTGTATGCTGTTCCAGTTCCCGAATTCTGGCGGTATATCCCTCCACGGAGCGCCCGTGCGCGTCTGCCATGCTGCCGCGTTGATAAACAAACGGTTGTCTTTCGCCACTCCCCCGTGCTTCCCTGCCTGTCCGGGCAGCAGGTCTTTTATCCGTTCCCACGCCGCGTCGCTTATATCGTGCCGGTGTATGCCTTCTTGTCTTTTCATGCTTCTATTTTACCTCTTTTCCCCTATCCAGTCCACACTGCCTAGCCGTCAAGATGCCTTCGATTTCCGCAAAGAAGACTTTGCCCTCTTCGCTGTCGTTTTGATACGCGGTAGGCGCGAGGCGCAGCGCGCGGCTTTCGAACATTTTCTCAAAAGCGCTCATGCTGGCGTATTGGTAGAGGTATTTGCCGGAAGAGGCGTTAGACTCGTCGACAAGGCAGTCTTTCCAAAGCGAATGCAACGCCCGAACCAGTTCTTTATGCGCTTCTGAATCAGTGCCTTTCTTTTTGTAAACAACAATAAACCGCGCAAAAAAATGACGAAACTTCACAAGTGTTTCCGTTTCGTAATTC
The DNA here is from genome assembly GCF_001028545.1 of Treponema endosymbiont of Eucomonympha sp. Taxonomy (NCBI): domain Bacteria; kingdom Pseudomonadati; phylum Spirochaetota; class Spirochaetia; order Treponematales; family Treponemataceae; genus Treponema; species Treponema endosymbiont of Eucomonympha sp. Next base: position 573 of record NZ_BBPW01000267.1, read on the forward strand.
CATAAATCATCCGGGGCGATTTTCCAGACTATGTCCTGATAAGAGGCTCTCGCAGCCAAATCCGGCTTTAGCCGTATCGCTGCGTCATAGTCCGCTATCGCTTTGCCATAGTCGCCTTTTTGTTCATACACAAAGCCGCGATTATGAAACGCTTCCGCAAAATCCGGCTGTAGCTCTGTCGCCTTCGTGTAGGCTTCTATCGCCGCGTCGTATTCTTTCTTGGCATAGCGCTCGTTTCCCTGCGCCCCAAAAGCCGCCGCTTCCGCGTTCAGT
>NZ_BBPW01000268.1:0-844 GCF_001028545.1 Treponema endosymbiont of Eucomonympha sp.
TATCACGCGTTGTGCCTGATGCTCGAGGAGCGCTTTTTCGCATGAATCCCCTTAAAACGGTGCTCATGGCGGGCGGCAAAGGCACCCGCATCGCCTCCGTCGCCCCCGGCGTTCCCAAGCCGATGATTCGACTGTGCGGCAAGCCGATTCTGGAACACCAGCTCGACTGCCTCAAGCGGAACGGACTCACCGACATTATCATTGTAACGGGGCATTTGGGGCAGGCGATACAAGACTATTTCGGAGACGGGAGCGGCTTCGGCTGCAGCATATCCTATTACGCCGAAACGGAGCCGCTCGGAACGGCGGGCGCACTCTACCGGATACGCGACGCGCTGACCGACGACTTTCTGCTGATTCACGGGGATATCATCTTTGACCTTGATTTTTCGCGCTTTGCCGCGTTTCACCGCGAGCGCGGGGCGCAGGCGACGCTCGCCGCGCACCCGAACAGCCACCCCTACGACAGCGCGCTTTTAATCACCGACGCGGAATGTCGCGTTACGGGCTGGCTCAGCAAGGAAGAACCCCGTAAATGGTATAAGAATCAGGTGAACGCGGGACTGCATATACTGTCGAAACGGTTGCTTGCCCTGCCGGATTCGGGCGGGCATATGGATTTGGACAGCGACGTTTTGAAGCCGAACATAGCGCGCGGCGGGATTTACGCCTACAGCACACCTGAATATATCAAGGATATGGGCACGCCGGAGCGCTACGTGGAGGTTGCCGCGGATATTGCGTCGGGCGCGATGGCGGCGCGGAACCCGCCGCATAAACAAAAGGCGGTGGTTATAGACCGCGACCGCCCTTACAACCAGCCGAACGGCCTTTTTCGCACGGG
>NZ_BBPW01000269.1:0-849 GCF_001028545.1 Treponema endosymbiont of Eucomonympha sp.
AAAACCGCCGGTTTTATGCCGGGTTCCTTGAAGGAACTCGAACATGACCCCGCGCTTCGCGCGAAGCCATGCGTTGACAGTGCCTTCTGCGCGGGCTATGGTGTTCCCATGACATCCGGCGGTTTCCAGCCACGAGCGGGCGTAGGAATAATCCTCGTCCGGCGAAAGCCCGTTGCCACAGACGAATGTAACCCGCGCCCGCCTGCCGTCTATGAACGAGAGGACGCGGCGGTCAAGCTCGTATTCCAGCCCCTCGGCGGAAAAGGCGAAGGGGACGACCTCCGTCCTGCCGAGGCATTCAAGCGTAACGGCGGAATATACGTCCGTAAACTCGGCGGCATTCCGGCGCTCAAGGCCGATTTGCTGTTTCCGCACGCCGATTTCAGCGAGCGCCGCCTCGGCGTTATCTCTATGCGGGTCTTTGACGGTGAGCGCCGCGTTGTCTGCCGCGGCATACGCCTGCAAAAAGTCGCCGACGTCTCGCGTCTGCGGATACAGGTTTTTCAGCTCAGGCGAGAGGTAATAGGTCAGGCGCACCTGCTCGCCGAGCCGGGAAAGCAGCCGGACGCTGAACGGCGAGGGCGTGAAGCGCTTCGACGAGGTCGCGTTTATGCGGAGCGGGTAGCGCCCGGCGGTGAGCACGGCGAGCGCGAAGGCTGCCGCCGAGAGCGCGGCGCGGAGGCGGCAGGCGGGGGAAGCACCGCCGCGCTTTCGCTTTTCGAGCAAGAAGACGGTCGAGGCGAGGAAGAAGGCAGTCGCCGCGGCATAGAAGGCGAGGTCGCGGCTGTCGACGATTCCCTTTCCGGCGGCGTCAAAGTGCCACGCGAACGAGACGAGGCGGCACAATCC
>NZ_BBPW01000270.1:0-887 GCF_001028545.1 Treponema endosymbiont of Eucomonympha sp.
CATACACACGGCGGGTTATGCAGAACGAACTGGTGCGTATCTGGCACGAAACGAAGAACACGGTCATATTCGTAACGCACGATATTCAGGAGGCTATCTTGCTGGGACAGCGGATACATATTATGTCGAGAGCGCCGAACGCGAATATCTACAAAACATACCGCGCGGACATGTCTTACCCGCGCAAAGAGACCGACCCGGAGTTTCAGGAACTGTTCACCCGGATTCAAGGGCATTTTGACTATGGCGGCGGCGTTTGACCGGCACGCAGAATGGAGAGCGCGTGAAAAATTTAGGACGTGCGGGGAACATATCCGCGCTTCCGCAGACGGCGCGGTTCTTGCTCCGCAGCGGATTCTTTACGTGGGTGTTTCTCTGCGTCCTGTGGCAGATAGCGTCCCTGTTTTACAGCCCGACCTTTCTGCCCGGACCGCTGGCAACGCTGCGAGGCGCGAAGGAACTGATTCTCGACGGCACCCTGCTCAAATTCGGCGCAATAAGCATCGGCCGTGTGCTAAAGGGCTGGGCGCTCGGCAGCCTGATTGCGGTGCCAATCGGCATACTTATCGGGCGCAACCGACTTGTTTGCGAATTCGTGGAACCGTTTATAGACTATTTCCGGTTCATTCCCGCTATCGCCTTCCTGACGCTGTTCATCATGTGGTTCGGCGTGGGCGAGCAGTCGAAGACGATTCTTATCATGTATGCCACGGGCTTTACGGTCGTCATAAACACCGCAAGCGGCGTTATGAGCATAGACCCGAACCGCGTTCTGGCGGCGCGGACGCTGGGTACGAGCGAAGCGAAGATTTTGTTTCACGTCATCCTGCCGGAATGCGTGCCGTTCATTTTTACGGGCGTGCGGCTGGGCATGGGCGGCGCGTATA
>NZ_BBPW01000271.1:0-840 GCF_001028545.1 Treponema endosymbiont of Eucomonympha sp.
TCGCCGTGTGCGGCGCGGCGCAGGCGCATTTGGTGCCAGTGCGGATTCCCGGGTCGACGCCCAGAACTCGGGTGCCCTTAATCGGCTGCTGCATGAGCAGGTTTTTCAGGTTTTCGCTGAATACGCCGATTCCGTGCTCGTCCGCCCCGTCGGTCTGGTCGCTGCGGATTTCGCGCACCACAGCCGGAGACAAAAGTCGCGCCAAGCCGTCCGCGATAGCCTCGGCGTGGTACTTGTTGTTGACAGCGTAGCGCTTTTTGAGCAGGTCTATTGCGCCGTCAACGTCAACGTCAACGTCAACGTCAAGCGCGCCTTCCCGTTCCCCCCGGTTGACCGCAAGGACGCGGTGCGGCTTAATTTGGCTAAGCGGCTCGGCGTAATCCCAGTACATTTGGTACACCGACGTTTTCGCCGCCGATTCGCCGCCGATTCCCTTCGCCTTTATAGCGCCGGTCCGCATATAGAAGGCGCGTACGCAGGCGCGGTTTTCGGTGTCCTGCGCACAGCGCTCGGCAAGAATGTCTTTTGCCCCCTGAAGCGCGTCCGCCGCGCTGGCGACGGAAAGCTCCGGGCGTTCGGCGTCTTCACGCACGAACTCCGCCGCCTTCGCTTCGATAGCCGCGTCGCCGAGTTCCAGCATTGCATCGGCGAGCGGCTCAAGCCCTTTCTCGCCGGCTGTCATGCCGCGCGTTTTCTTTTTCCGCTTGAACGGTGCCCATAAATCCTCAAGCTCGGCGAGCGTCTTCGCGCCCATTACCGCGCCGTAGAGCGATTCAGTGAGCTTCCCCGCCGCGAATATGCCGCGGGCGATTTCGAGGCGGCGCGTTTCAAGGTTCGTGT
>NZ_BBPW01000272.1:0-839 GCF_001028545.1 Treponema endosymbiont of Eucomonympha sp.
TCGGAGGGAACTCGGCGGATAGTTTTAGCCTCTCTGCCGCTCATATTGCTGACGCTGTACCGTCCAGTTTGCTGTTCCCTTCACCCGTTGCAGGGAATGCCCGCACGGGTGTGTTTCTGTCCTGCGTGTATCGCTGCCGCTGATATGCCCCACAAGAGATCCTCTCATCTGCCCGTATGAGGAAGCGCTCGACTTCAACGCCCCCGCCGCTCAAGCATTTCCTGCACGTAGCGCCCCGTGTGCGATGACTGCCCGCGCCGCGCAATTTTGAACAGTCCTTTGATATAGGGAAAAAATCGCCGTAACGATAAAGTTAGCCAGCTTAAAAAAGAAGCCGATTCCGGGAATAAAATGCAGATACTCCGCGTCTCCTTCCGGGTCGACGGGGCTGCCGTCAGGTTTTTTTGAGCGGTCGTTTCCCGCGCGGAATTCGTTGTTCCGCAGGTCAAAAAACGCGTCAAAGCTCGAAGTGTCCGCCGTCGGCTTCGTCGCGTCGAGCCCGCGCAAAAGCCCCGCCTTTTTATGCCCCTGCGCCTACCGTCTCCAAAAGAGGGAGACCTTCTCCGCTATGAGATAGGGAGACCTTCCCGCGTCGGGAGCGCTCCGCGTATGCCCGCAGGCAAGGCTGCCTCTTACAGAGAGGCGGCGAATAAGGTAGCATAGAGGCGGAGGAGGAACGAATGCCCAGTCTGAAAGAACAGTGCCGGACGCTCGCCGCGCGCGCGCTGAACGCGCTCAAGCCCGCAGGCGCGCCGGAGCTTGCGCCCGAATCGGTGCCGCTGGAAGAGCCGCCGAACCCCGCGCTGGGCGACGTCGGCATCCCGGCGTTCCCCTTCGCC
>NZ_BBPW01000273.1:0-835 GCF_001028545.1 Treponema endosymbiont of Eucomonympha sp.
CCGCTCGTCCAGCCGGTTTTGCCGTAGTCCTTCGCAAGGCTCGCCGTCTGCTCCAGCGTCAGTCCGCCTTTCTCGAACTTCGCGCCGTCGCCCGAGTCAAAGGAAGCATAGCGCTTCTTCCGCAGTTCGCGGATTCGCCCGTCAGCCCGAATCGCCGCGGCTTTTTCAAGCCCGTAGGCAAACGCGTCCATTCCGCTGATATGCGCTATGAACAAGTCCTCCGGGTCAATAGAGTTGCGGCGAATCTTCGCGTCAAAGTTCAGCCCGCCTGTCTTGAAGCCACCCATTCGCAGGATAGCCATCATCGCCGTCGTCGTCTCGTAGACGCTGGTCGGGAACTGGTCGGTATCCCAGCCGTTCTGCGGGTCGCCGCGGTTCGCGTCCACCGAGCCGAGCATGTCGCTGTCGACGCAGGTCTGCAGTTCGTGAAAAAAATCGTGCCCCGCAAGCTCCGCATGGTTCGCCTCGATGTTCAGCTTGAAATCCTTGTCCAGCCCGTGCGCCTTCAGAAAGCCGATAACCGTCTCGCTGTCAAAGTCGTACTGGTGCTTCGTCGGCTCCATAGGCTTCGGCTCTATATAAAAGCAGCCCGTAAAGCCCTGCTTGCGCCCGTAATCGCGGGCAATAGTCAAAAACGTGGCGAGGTGCTCTTTTTCGCGCTTCTGGTTGGTGTTGAGGAGCGACATATAGCCCTCGCGTCCGCCCCAGAACGTGTAACCCTGCCCGCCCAGCTTAATCGTGCCGTCTATTGCGTGCTTCACCTGATTCGCCGCGTGCGCCACCACCGCAAAGTCGGGGTTCGTCGCCGCGCCGTTCATGAAGCGCGGGTTGGTAA
>NZ_BBPW01000274.1:0-835 GCF_001028545.1 Treponema endosymbiont of Eucomonympha sp.
AATCTGGTGAATGAAATTTCGTGGAAACGCACCACGAACCCTCATAATGATTCGAGGCAGGGCGCAAAACATTTTGGGCGTATTACCGATATTATCTATTTTTACGCGAAGGACAGTAAGGTTTATACGTTCAATTCACAGTTTGAGCGATATAAAAGCGACTATATTGCCGCCTCCTACAGCAAGTCCGACCCCGACGGACGGCGTTTCAAAGCGTCGGAACTATCCGCTGCCAAACCGGGCGGCGACACCAGTTATGAATGGCACGGGTGTCTGCCGCCCACAGGACGATATTGGGCGTATTCAAAAGAAAACTTGAACGAGTTTGAGCGAAACGGTCTTATTTGGTTTTCGCCTCACGGTAGACCGTATTTGAAACGCTATTTAGACGAAATGCCCGGCTCCAGTATCAATAATTTTTGGGATAACTGTGTCTTTAGAAGCAGAGACGAGCGAATCGGCTACCCGACGCAGAAGCCGCTCGCCCTGCTTGAGCGAATCATCAAATGCGCCAGCGATGAGGGCGCTCTGGTGCTCGACCCGTTTATGGGCGGCGGCACGACTATCGCGGCGGCGGACAAACTGGGGCGCCGCTGGCTCGGAATCGACCAGTCGCCGCAGGCGGTCAAGGTTACCGAATACCGCCTGAACCGGCAGCAAAACCCGCAGGGGCAGGGCGACCTGTTCGCCGCGCCCTTCACCGTGGAGCTGCACAAATACGATTACGACACGCTGCGCTATGAGAACGCATTTGAGTTTGAAAGCTTCATGGTGCGGCAGTTCGGCGGCGTCCCCAACGCGAAACAGCGCAATGACTTGGGTATTGACGGCAAAA
>NZ_BBPW01000275.1:0-834 GCF_001028545.1 Treponema endosymbiont of Eucomonympha sp.
GTCAATACCTATAGTTCATTGCGCTTTGCTTGTCAGCGGGTTCGGTATCGTTCTTGCCCGCCCGTGCGCTGCGGACATTCGCCGCCAAGCCTGCCTGTGTTCCTCGCGGGCTGTGTTCATAAGCACCCACGCGGGCTGTCTGCATATGCTACCACGCGGGCTGTTATCCAGCCGTGCTGTACGGGTGTACGGTATACGCCAACCGTACCATTTTTTGCCCTCATGCGCTGTCATGGTGTATTTGTGTATTTTTAGACCCTGATTTGTATTATTTTTCCTATACGCGCGTATAGAGAAAATAAGTCAAAATAGCCTTTGAAAATACACAAATACACTCCCTGTCATTGTTTTAGCCGCAATCTTTCAAAGACACGGGCATGTCCGCTCCCTTCTTTCATAGAAAAACCGCCGTCTTGCAAGGCTTTGAAAAAAACTTGCTTGCCTACCGGTCGCGCCCCGCTTTTTTTGCACCACTCCGTGTATGCCGGAGAATAAATGTCCTTCCCCGGCACACGCTCGCCGTCCGCAACCTCGCAGCACTCATTTACGAATTCAAGCGCGATATTCTGGCTTTCTGTGTACGCCTTGCTCTCGCGGTCAACGGCACTGCATGGCGGGAAGCGCGGCTGGTTCTCCGCGTCCGCCTGATACCATGCTTTCGCTTCTTGAATGAGCCGGTTCAAAACCTGCGGGGCTTCGGCGGCAAGCCGCGCTTCAAGTCCGTAGTCCGGCTTTTCAACATGAGCGTTGAACGGGACGCAGCGCACGCGGCGGTCTACCGCCTTGCCTGTTTCGTTCAGTCGTAACTGGGTATTGCTTGAATAAATCAGCTTT
>NZ_BBPW01000276.1:0-832 GCF_001028545.1 Treponema endosymbiont of Eucomonympha sp.
CCCAAGCATCTCGGAAGCGTCTGTCAGCCTGCCTGCTTCTATCGCCAGCCGTATCCGCGACGAACTAATCGGCTCCCCGCCATACAGCACCGGCTCCGCCGTCAGCACCCGAAAACCGGCGAGTTGCGCAATGCGCCCGATTTCCGTCATAGCGGTTTCGCCCCTGAATCCGCAGCGGAACCCCCTCCCCTCTGCAAGAAAACGCATATTGCAGTTCTTTTGCAGACGGGATAAGAACGCTTCGCCCGTCATTCTACTGAATTCGGGGGAAAAGTCAATAACTGCCGCGAATGCAAACCCTCTCATTCTGAAAAATGCAAGGCGTTCCGGCAATGTTGAGAGCAAACCGGGAAACCGCGCGGGTTCTTTGAGCGCGGGCGGCGGCACGGCGAACGTAACGACGCCCGGCGCATATGCCTTTTCGTTCAGTACAGCGTCAAAAAGCGCCTGATGCCCACGGTGCGGTCCGTCAAAACTGCCGACGGTAAGCACCGTCCCGTTTTTTGCTTCCATTATCCGCTCATGCAGCACGTCGTCCCACGAATACGCCTTAAAACCGGATTGCTCCACGCACATATCCTTATCGTCTTCAAAACAGCGTTATGTTTTATGCGGGCGCATTTTAGCAGATACAAAACCGTAGCGCAATGCGCCGCGTTTGTCCCGTATGGAGCACTCCCGCGAAGGAGCCGTCTGCGATGAATACGGCAAAGCTTCCGGCGTTTTTGCCCGCCGCGAACGGGGCGAACCAGTCCGGCGAAAGCGGACATCCGTTGAAAAAGGACGCAGTACGGGAATCGGCAAGCAGCAGCGGGGCGAGTCCGCACTGCCG
>NZ_BBPW01000277.1:0-827 GCF_001028545.1 Treponema endosymbiont of Eucomonympha sp.
CGTCTTCGTCGAGCAGAACTTTTGATTTGATAAACACGTCGCTTTCTTTTACTGTGACAGTTTCCCGCAATTCGGAAGCATGCACGCCGCTATTGCCGGAAAAAAGCAGTTTAGAAACCACCGGACGCTCCGTCACGGCAAAGGAGAGCCGCACTGCCTCGCGTGTGCTGTCGGCGGGGTATGCGGTCGGATTAATATCGTCAAAATAGTCTAGCGCGTAGAGGCGTCCCGTCAAATCGGAATACAAACCGTCGGTGAACGGTTTGCCGACGAACGGTTTTATTACCCCGTCGAGGTCGGCAGGCTTTACGTTATGCAGCCCTTCAAATTCAACCGCCTTGATGATTTTACCGTAATACCAGTCTTCCGTCTGCGCGGAAAGAGCGGCAGCCGAAATCAGGAATGACACGGCAAAGAAATGCCGTGCGGTTGTCGCATGCATAAAAACTCCCTGTTCTAAAACGCAGTTTTCCACGACAGCGTAATTGACGCCGCAGGCACCCACATTGACGACAGCAGCGAACTTCTGTTGCCCCCAAATTCCGGTGCAAATGCCAAGCGTACTAGCGCGAACGGCGAATCCATAGCAAAACCGAATTCCGGCTGGAAAAGCAGATCGGAACCCTGCGCGTGGGTTTCGTCGTATGCCAAACGCACCAGCATATCGCCGAAAATCGGCGCGCTGAAATATTTCCCGATATATACCGACGTATTATCGAACGCTTTGCCGAGCGTCATCTGACCGTTCCCGACGCCTGTCTGATTTTTTGCCCAGTTTTGAATTGCGGGTATCTGCATAGAAAATATATCAAAGTTCAGCCGCTCGC
>NZ_BBPW01000278.1:0-825 GCF_001028545.1 Treponema endosymbiont of Eucomonympha sp.
ACGGAAGCGGAACGGAGCCGCGGTTTTATGGAGCGCAAAAGAATCCCCGACGGCACGGGCATGATTTTTGTCTTTGAACGGGACGAGCGGCTTCGTTTTTGGATGAAAGATACGCCTGTGCCGCTTTCGATAGCCTATATCGATTCCGCGGGCGCCGTCCGCGAGATATACGATATGACGCCGTTCAGCCTTGCTCCGGTAGCGAGTGCCGTATCCGTCCGCTATGCGCTTGAAGTGCCGCGGGGGTGGTTTGCCCGCGCGGGCATTCGGGTCGGCGCGCAGATTGCGGCGAACTTTTAAGAAGCACCGCTTGCCGTGCTGCGAGGTGTAACGAGCGCCGAAGCATAGCGAATAGCGTATAAAACAGAGATAATCACTTGAAGCGGTTTTTTGGAAATATGCGGAAGTTCTGCGGCTATTCGCGGATATGCTTTTATTGCGCGCCAGAGCAATGCTGGAAAGACAGGCATTGTCGAGACTGGCGCGCGCGCCCTCCGCTCATATCAGTATGCTATTTACCGTCTCCTACCGCGAGAGAGTAAATCCGTTCGATAAGTGCTAAAGCTCCGGTGTATCCTATGAACGTTTTATTGACAATCAGCTCGTTATTGAGCGGCGCGCTTATGCCGACGGATAAGCCCTTCATTTCCCGCGCAACGTCGCTTTCCCACGATGAGCCTAAAATCAGGGGAGCGGTAGCACCGAACGGAGCGTCCCGTACTTCGTTTTCTATGATATAGCCGTCCTCAAGAAACAACGGCTCTACGCTGACGCCTGCGCTTAATTCCGCAAACAATTTTGTAATACCGTCCCGGTATTTTTCCG
>NZ_BBPW01000279.1:0-824 GCF_001028545.1 Treponema endosymbiont of Eucomonympha sp.
CGACGCGATTTCGGGCGGGCGGCTTCCGCGGAACAGCGCGGCGACGGCGGGGTTGTTCCGGTGGGTCAGCAGGAACGGCAGCGCCTCGCGCTCGGCGATTTCCCGGCACCGCTCGTCGTCGGTGACAAAGTCGGGGCGAATTCCGTAGCGGAGCGCCGCCTCGCGGGCAACCGCGCCCGCATACGAGTCGAGCGTCTGGATTCGCGCGCGGTAAAAGTCCGCGACCGCCTGCGCTGCCCGCGCCTGATACGCGCCGCAGCCGCGCCGCGAAATGCGCTCAAGCTGGGAATAAATCCTGCGGTACATTTCCGCGGTGGCTTTTTTGGTGAACGTGAGCGCGAGGATTTGGTCGACGGCAAGCCCGCGCTCCACGACGAGGTAAACGTAACGGCAGGCGAGCACGTAGGTCTTGCCCGACCCCGCGCCCGCGGCGACGACGGCGTTTCCGCGCCGCAGCACGGCGGCAAGCTGCTCGGCGTTGAGTTGGTCAAACACGCCCGCGGCGGCGGAAAAGTCGAGGGGAAGGGGCGCGTTTCTGCTGGTTTTATTCATGCGGCGAGCGTAGCAGTTTCCGCGCGGAGTTTCCAGACAGGGCGCGGGGGCTGTTCAGAGGGCGATTCGCGCCACCGGCTTTTTGACGGGCGGCTTGCCGTGTTTTGAGCGATGCTATGGCTGCGCGAACTGCTTGTAAATACACGCTAAGAAATTATGGAGTTGACAATACTCCTGCAACAGAATATACCTATTTCTATGTGGGAAGTTGAATACACTGATGAATTTGAGACACGGTGGGGAACGCTTACTGACAAGGAACAGGCGTCTGT
>NZ_BBPW01000280.1:0-824 GCF_001028545.1 Treponema endosymbiont of Eucomonympha sp.
GGAGTTCGATCAGCCGCTCGTTGATCTGCTGCCGTGCGAAATAGATATCCGTCTTCTCGCGGAAGATGGCCGTCACCTGCGAGAAGCCGTTGCGCGACAATGAACGGGTGCTTTCCAGTCCCGCGATGCCCGCCAGCGCGGTCTCGATCCGGAAGGTGACCTGCTTTTCGATTTCCACCGGGGACAGCGCCGGCGCGGTCGTGTTGATCTGCACCTGCTTGTTGGTGATGTCGGGCACGGCGTCGACCGGCAATAACTACGAATTCACCCAGCCGATCCAGATGCGGTTCAACGAGCTGCTGGCGGGTGTGCGCGGCGATCTGGCGATCAAGGTGTTTGGCGATGAGTTCGAGCCGCTGCTGCGCAGCGCGGGCCAGATCGCAGGTATCCTGCAGAAAACCAAAGGGGCGACGGACATCAAGGTCGAGCAGGCCAGCGGCCTGTCCGTGCTGGATATCACCGTGAACAAGGCGGAGATCGCCCGGCGCGGCCTCAGCCTTACCGCCGTTCAGGACGTGATCGGCACAGCCATCGGCGGACGAAGCGCCGGGGCGGTGTTTGAAGGCGACCGGAGCTTCGACATCGTGGTCCGCCTTCCGGAAGACATCCGCGGCGATCTCGATGCACTGAAGAATCTGCCGGTGTCGCTGCCGCCGGCCGGCCTGACCCCGTTGACCGTCCCACTCGGCCAACTGGCGACGTTCAAGATCAGCGACGGTCCGAACCAGATCAGCCGCGAGAATGGCAAGCGGCGTGTCGTCATCACCGCCAATGTGCTGGACCGCGATATTGCCGCGGTCGTGAACGACGCCCGGGCACAAATC
>NZ_BBPW01000281.1:0-822 GCF_001028545.1 Treponema endosymbiont of Eucomonympha sp.
GGCTGATATCCTCACCTGCCGCCTCGTGCGCCGCATGCGCTTTTATATACGCCGAATCTATCATACGGGTATCCCCGGCAGGCTCGCCTACTGCGGCGTCCGCCGGTGTTTTCCCTATTCCCTTGTCCCGCCGGCGGCAAAACCGCTTGTGCACGCTGTTCCGGTTCCCGAATTCGGGCAGCACGTCTCTCCGCGGAGCGCCCGTGCGCGTCTGCCGCGTTGATAAAGAATCCCCGCTGCTTGCAGCGGGGTATCAGACCTTAGAAGAAACTAATGAGACTTATGTCGGTAAACTTGATACATATAAATACAAAAAGCATTTGCCTACAATAAAAAATATTAGCATTTTCATTTGAATGAATCATTTAACGCATTAAAAATGTCGTTTAGCGGGTAATAATGGCGGCGGAAATTTCCAATTAGTTTCTGAAACGAAGTATACGCACACCAAAACGTTTCGTCAAACCCGGCTGAAAGATAAAAGCACACACGTTCGGCGGTACATAAGTTTTACCTCTATGCTTTCACCTGTAGGTAAACCTGTCTCTATACGTATAGGCAAGAGCCTATATACCGAGTTTCTTGAAGGAACTCGGCATATAGGTAAAGCCACTTTTTCGCCTTTCGGTCAACCCTCTCGGTAGCCTTGTGCACGGATACTTCCCGCCAATCAAATCATCATCCTTACAGCTTTGGGGTCAGTCCGAGCCATAACGGGTAATGCATCACAGCGCGATTCCGCGCATATCCTCTATAGACCTAAAGCCTTTCCGTGCCATAAACGCGGCGAGCCCGTCGAGAATCGCCGCGGGCGAATGCAGG
>NZ_BBPW01000282.1:0-820 GCF_001028545.1 Treponema endosymbiont of Eucomonympha sp.
CCGCGGGGGTTGACGACCTTACCGCCTCAGAGTTCTGCACCAACTCGCCCCACACGCTTGTTTTTGCGGAAAGCGAGCGGGGCAAGACGGTGTACTTCTGCCTGCGCTGGGAGAACACGACGGGCGAAAAGGGGGGCCGTGGAGCGAGATTCTGAGCGCGATAGTGCCGTAAGGTCAACAAAAAGCGGGGGTACCCGCTTTTTGTTGAGACGAGAAGGAAGCGGGCAAAGCGCGCGGAAAGCGGAAAAGCGGGGCGGACGCCCTGCTTTTTTTATGCCCGAACGCGGGACGGTGTCGGGCGGACGCGGATTATAATCAGGCGGTTATGGAGCGCATATCAGGGCGGGTGCGGCACAGAGGCTTTGCCTCTATGCCGTATCTCTATGCCGCGACTTTCCGTGCGAAAACTCGGTCGCCGCTCGCGGCTTATGCACGGGCAGCGCGTCTTCCAGCGCTTCGCCCATTCGGGCGACGATTGTGGCGATTTCTTCGTCGCTTATCACCGCGGCAGGCTCAAAGCGAATGCAGCGGGCGTTGTTCAGCGTCCCCGCCGTCATGACGCTCCGCGCGAACATGCCCTTCGCCACTTCGTAGCCCACATCGTTGCTGACGAACTCGACCGCCAGCAGAAGCCCCGCGCCCCGCACGTCTCGGATAAGGCTCGGAAACCGCTCCTTCAGCGAGACGAGTCCCGCCTTGAGCGTTTCGCCCTTTTCGCGGCACTGACCGGGCACGTCGTGGTCTATGATATATTTTATCGTCGCAAGCGCCGCGGCGAATGCCAGCGGGTTGCCGCCGAACGTGGGCGAGCCCCAAAGGA
>NZ_BBPW01000283.1:0-819 GCF_001028545.1 Treponema endosymbiont of Eucomonympha sp.
CGACTGCTACGGCAGTAAATGCGCGGACGACAGATGCCCTCTATACGGTCTTGCGGGGCGGCAGGCATGATGCTATCCGCGGCTTTGGCAAGGATAGCGTCAACGCACAAAGGCTCGCCCTTGCCTTCTATGTGCTGTTTGCTTTTTAGCCGGTTTCCGTAGAAAAAACGCGCCCCGTCCTTCGCGCCTTTATCGCAGTATGGGTGAGCGCGTAAAAAGGCGTCTTTTAGCCGCGTATACTCGTCAATACCCGTAACCATACGGTCAAGATAAAAAACGGCGTGGAAGCGGTCGCAGGGCGGCTCGCCGCCTTTGGGCTTGCCGTGTGATTTTGAAGTAACAAGCTCATAGCGGACACCGGCGAATTCGGCTTGAAACTCGGCAATCGGCTTGCCGCCGTCCACGTCTACCGGCAGCACGTTACTTTGGATAAAGTTTTTATTGCCGCGTATGCCGCCGCGGTACTCCGCAAAGACGCAATCGTACTCAGCGCCTTCAAAATATGAGTCTACGCGGTGCGGGTACTCCGTGTTTGTTGCGTTGTCTACGCATGTTGCCCGATAAATCGTAGGCTTGTTTGTTTCCGCGTTATGAAGTATGCTTTGGGCATCAATCGCGTTGCCCCGCGCCTGCCAGCCGGGGTATTTTTTTATCTCGGTCATCATAACGCGTCCCCTTGCGATAGAGCGCGTTTTTTGAGCGTCTGTTTGGCGGGGTGGTCATCTATATCGACCTTGCGTTTTGCCTCGCTTCCGGTATGCGTGTACCCCGCCTTTTTCACGGCAAAATCAATATGTACGTCGGTGTGCTTTTCGCTCC
>NZ_BBPW01000284.1:0-819 GCF_001028545.1 Treponema endosymbiont of Eucomonympha sp.
AGTGTTACTCTCAAAGAGTATGAAGCAAAAAAAGCAAATGCACCCGGTTTTGGTAATATCATTGATCTTATGGCCCGGTCTCATTTGGAAACTGAGCACAGTCGCGTTATCGGCTTGTTCCTCAATCCAACGGAAACACACCACCACCCGGAATTTGGCGAACTATTTCTCAATCGCTTGCGAAAGAAACGACAGCTACGATTATCGGCAGATTCGGTGCAAACGAAAAGGATACCGGAAACACGAATGTTCAGGTCGCGTTGCTGACTGAACGAATAAAAGAACTCAGTGCGCACTGCAAGCAATTCAAAAAAGACAAAACCGCCTCCCACGGGATTATCAAAGCGGTCGGACGGCGCCGAAGACTACTCACATATCTGCAGCGTTCCAATCTGGAAGGCTATCGGTCGCTCATCAAAGAACTTGGTTTACGCAAATAACTGCCTATCTGCCGCGCCTGCGGCGGTTTTTTTGTTTTTACGGCGTATTTCCCCGCACAATGACAGGCTTTCTCCCACGACGTAATTTCGTCAAGAAGGGTTACTATGATTCAAAGAGTTGCCTATAAAATCGGCAATAACGAGCTGATTTTGGAAACAGGCCGCCTGGCGAAACAGGCGAACGGCGCGGTGTACGCGCAATATGCAGGTTCGGCGGTTATCGCCACGGTCTGCGCTTCGCCGGACGCAGCGGAAGGGCTGGACTATGTGCCGCTCACCGTGGATTACAACGAAAAGTATTACGCCGCAGGCAAAATCCCCGGTGGCTTCATCAAGCGGGAAGGTCGCCCCAAAGACAAAGAAATCCCCGTCTCGCCGC
>NZ_BBPW01000285.1:0-815 GCF_001028545.1 Treponema endosymbiont of Eucomonympha sp.
TCCGCAAAAAAAACAAGCACCCGTTTCATGCTTTCTCCTGACGTATGCGTTATTACCCGCATGATACCGCCGCCCAGTTAAAAGCGCAAGCCGACGGTGCATTGCCACTAATTCGCTGCCACTTCATGCGGTGGTATACAAAATTAAGGCGAGACATAGCGTGGTTTTGCCGATGCCGTATATCAATATTATTTCTTGCACCATATATGTGCTAAAATCACCGCAGCTTTAGACGGGAAAATAAGCAATGAATTGAATATTCTGTTGTCCTTGATAGAAATATTACAAATAAAAGAATGCTTTTATTAGGGAATATTCATACGAAGCAAAATACAATAAAACAGAGTATGGAACTAACCGAAGAACAATACCGACGGATAAAGAAACTGCTGCCGAAAACAACGCGGGAACGTAAAGATAGAAAACCTGATGGTGCTACGCGCTTGTCTATATATGCAGAAACGGGTGCTCGTGGCTGGCGATGCCCGAAAATTTCGACAAATGGCACATCATTTACGTGCGCGGTTTATCGTTGGGCAAAAAAACGGCGTATAAGAACAGGTTCCCGCCAAACTCCAGCCGGAAAACATAGTTGAAGCGAAGGTTTTTTCGCCGGATTCGACATAGATCAGAGCACACCCCGATGCTCACGAGGCATTAAAGAAAACGAGAAAACTAGGTGAAAGACGCCAAAGAAATAGCTTTACTTATAAGGTTATTACCTGCACTGCACGCTGGAAACACTTATTACACGTTGAACTTGAAGAACATGACGTCGCCGTCTTCGACCACGTAGTCTTTGCCTTCGACGCGGT
>NZ_BBPW01000286.1:0-815 GCF_001028545.1 Treponema endosymbiont of Eucomonympha sp.
CCGGTCGTAGTCGCCTTTTGTGGCTTTGGCAGTGCCGGGATTATTGTAGGCTGCCGCTTTGTTCGGGTCGGTCTGGTTCGTATGGCTATAATCCGCAAGCGCACCGTCGTAGTCGTCTTTGCTGCGATAGGGACTGCCGCGATTATAGTAGGCTGCCGCGTCATTCGGGTCGAGCCTGAGCGCTTGGGTGTAATCCGCGATAGCACGGTCGTAGTCGCCCTTGCTGCGATAGGCAAAACCGCGGCTACTGTAGGCTGACGCATCGTTCGGGTTGAGCTTGATTACTTGAGTAAAATCCGCAACCTCTCGGTCATAGTCGCCCTTGCGGTGATAAGCATCGCCGCGCCAGCCGTAGACAAGCGCGTCATTCGGGTCGAGCTTCAGCGCGTCCGTAAAGCATTCTATCGCGGTGTCGAAGTCGCCCCGCTCGATAAAGAGACGTCCTTTATCAAGAGCCGCTTGTGCGGCGGTTTCCGCGCTGCCGCAGGGAGCGAGCGCAGCGGCAAGGGCAAGTCCTAATGCGGCGCGTTTTACGTTCATATTCATTATATAACCTCCGATATGGGCGCTCCGAATGGAAGCGAACCCGTGCCCTTTCTCTCCCGCTCGATAAGCCCGCCCGACGCTTGCCTCCCGCCCGCGTCGGGGCTTGTGAAGTGCGCACTTCAGAAGTCCTGAAGTGCGCGTGTCAGGAGTCCTGAAGTGGGCACTTCAGAAGTCCTGAAGTGCGCGTGTCAGGAGTCCTGAAGTGGGCACTTCAGAAGTCGTGAAGTGCCCGTGTCAGGCGAATGCCCGCGCTCCGCACGGGTAAAACG
>NZ_BBPW01000287.1:0-814 GCF_001028545.1 Treponema endosymbiont of Eucomonympha sp.
GGGGCGGGAGGCAGGTGGTTATCGCGGGAAGAAAACAAAAACGTGCTACGGGAAAACTGCGAGGGTGGGCGGTGTTTATGTGTTTGACAAATAAAACAAAAAACAAAACAGATACCTACCCCCCCCCCCCGCAGCTACAAACAGCACGGCGGGTTTTTTATGCTCCGACGCCTTCCCGCAGGTTGCAAAGCCGCTGAAAAAGACGCGGACAGTGGTACCCGAACACACGCTTGACAAGTAAAACGCAAAAAACTATAGTAACAATATCTACCTTATAGTGAGCGTAATAAATGCTAAATCTATGTGTAGGAACGGGGGTGTAGCTCATCTGGCTAGAGCGCTTGCATGGCATGCAAGAGGCGAGGGGTTCAAGTCCCCTCATCTCCAATAGCGAACAGTTTCTATGGTTCAATGTTTCTCGACAGAGTAATGGACGTTTTCTTTATCCGTGAGTGTAGTGCTTCTATACCGCTATAGTGTGGCGCACATATGCTGACGCCGCTGACGGCAAATCTTTCCCGAACTTTTTACAAACACCGAATAAATCCGCGACAGGTTGATTTTGTATCGCGGGTAAAGCCGTTGAGCGTAGCCGATTCACGAATGGTTTTGACCCATACAAAACACACTTTCTGCTTGTTCAAAAAGCATAGCGGTTCGCCTTTGCCTTCTATGCGCTGTTTGCTTTCTAGGTAGTGTGGACTGGATAAAGGGAAAGAGGTAAAATGGGAAGCATGAAAGAAAATGAAGGCATTCACCGGCACGATATAAGCGACGAGGCGTGGGAACGGATAAAAGACCTGCTGCCCGGACA
>NZ_BBPW01000288.1:0-812 GCF_001028545.1 Treponema endosymbiont of Eucomonympha sp.
GCCGTTTCGTTTTGCGCCAGCATAAAGTCTGTGTCTTCAATAAATACCGGCGGCGTAAGGCGCAGATTTGTTATTTCCAGTTCTTTGACTATCGTATTATACGAAATTGAAAACGCACCGAAAGCATTTGAGAGTGAATTTCCAAAAGGTGCGGCAGGGAGAAAATAAGGGGAAGCCGACGCCCTGCCGGATAAGGCGTAAAACGGAAGCTGGCAGTTTCTTGAGAAAGCACTTGCCGGAATTGTATGGCGATATAGCGGGAAGGCGCTGTTCTATCAAAGGTTCGCAGAACACCGCGAGTGTCCCATTATATTCTACGAAGGTTTGGTAGTGCACTACGAAGAGTTGGTAGTGCACTACGAAGAGTTGGTAGTGCACTACGAAAGGTTGGTAGTGCACTACGAAAGGTTGGTAGTGCACTACGAAAGGTTGGTAGTGCACTACGAAAGTCCGGCAGAATACTGCCGAAGCTTGGCAGGACTCTGCCAAAGCCTTGCAGAGCATAAAAATAGGCGGGCGGGCTTATCAACATTCCCCCAGACGGAGACTTCGTGCCCCGCGCGGACGGCGCGTTTTTGCTAAAACGCCGGACAGCGGGTATGCTTGCTCTGAAATTGCGCGCGGCGAACAGCGCCGGTGTTGCGGCGTGGGCGCAAACCTTCGCGGTTTGCCGCGGGGCGTACGGGTTGCGGCGCGAAAACGCCGCAATCCTTTCACGTTAAACGCCATAAAAAGCAGAACCGGTCAGAAGAATGGGCGGCGTCCGCGCCAGCCATAAGGGTTGACACGTTTTATGAATTTATGGTATCAAA
>NZ_BBPW01000289.1:0-813 GCF_001028545.1 Treponema endosymbiont of Eucomonympha sp.
ACCCCGCTGGTTCTGATTCAAAACTTGAAGAGGTGGGATAATTATAGAGGCGAAAGTACACTTGGAGGAACTGAAATCTTCTAGAAGCACTGCAGACGGCAGTCAAGAAATTATTAAAAGCGTGTTTGAAGCAATGCGAGACCGATTTGGCATACACACAAGCAACAGTTGGCTTAAAGAGTATTACCAGCTTGCGAACAGGCTGGCATTCATAAACTGCTTACTTAAAAACAAAATAAAAGCGTCGCTGCTGTACATATATTTTCTCAACGGCTGGCCGAATGACCCCAATATGAACGTTACAAGCCAAAAAGCTTGGCGCGGGGCAATTGACGTCGAATACTCGTATCTCGGTATCAATGATAAAGCCAAAGAATATATTTCTGAAATATTTGTTGAGTGCTAAAAAGAATGCGTACGGTGTCTGCTCATGCGGCAGTCGTGACGCGCTGCTTCGCAGCGGGTTGGCGCAGCGTCTGACAGGGCGGCAGCGGTGGGCGAGCGGCAGTCCGCATATCGGGGCGTTTGGAGGATACACAGGGGGGTATGCTCCGGTAAGGCTTTACGGCATTGGGAGGAAAAAATGAACAAGGGCGTTGTTTCGATTTATGCAGGATTTTTTGTTTTTCTCATTTTCAATTTTTCTTTAACTAGTTGTCAGAACGAGGAGAAAACCGAATCTGGATTAGGTAGCGTGGACTGGAAGGTAGAGGAACAAACACCTGACATGAATGGCGGCGATGAAGGAAGCGGTGAGCTTTGCGTAGCGTGTGGCAATTCCCCGCCAGCGCTTGAGGGCGCGGAAGACGTTTT
>NZ_BBPW01000290.1:0-805 GCF_001028545.1 Treponema endosymbiont of Eucomonympha sp.
AGTGAGGACGGGGCGTCGAACTATACGGCGACTATCGTCAAAGACCCAAATCAGGCTTTGAACGCCCGCCGTGCAGGGCAGCCTCTGGAAGCTTCCGATGCCGCCGCGGAGTCTGGGAACAAGGGGCCGGTAGTTCTCATAACTTCAGACAGCATGGGCAGAGGAGCGGAAGAGCTTGGGCGGCTGCTCATCAAGGGGTTCATATTTTCACTGACTCAGCTAAATCCCTTGCCTGAAGCCGTGATATTTTTGAATGGCGGGGCGCGCCTTACGACGGAAGGGTCCAATACCGTGCCCGACCTAAAGGCGCTGCAGGAAAAAGGCACGGGAATATATACCTGCGGTACCTGCGCCAATTACTATAAGCTGACCGAGTCCCTCGCCGTAGGAAGCATCGTTGACATGATGAAGATAACAAACACTCTGGCAAAGGCGTCCGGCGTGATAACCATATAAAACGAGAGTTTGCCAAACTTAAAATAAGTTGCAGCAGTGCGGACTAAAGAAGGGAAATGAAGGCATTCACCGACGCGATATAAGCGAAGAAGCGCGCTCATTTGCGGGCATTCTGATCCGCGGACAGCAATGTTGCTTTGCGCAGCACGAATGCGCCCCTATGCCCATAAAAAAAGCAGTGCTTTCGCCCTACTTTTGCAGCGCCCCAAAAATGTGCCGTAGTGAGCCGTGGGAGGGAGCGCAACGTAAACCGTATGGTATGTGCAGGTTTTTTTGCTTTATTTTTTTGATTATTATTTATACAATTATTAAAAAATTCACTTGAATATTTTTTCTACAATAATTTTAT
>NZ_BBPW01000291.1:0-841 GCF_001028545.1 Treponema endosymbiont of Eucomonympha sp.
ATGCCGGCAGGCGGCATTGTGACAAGCGGTACTGTCGCGGACTGTAGCCAGGCGCCTCTCCTTATGGAGGATTTGGAGGCGGAAGCGTTCCTTGCGGACAAAGCGTATGACACGAACGAACTGCTCGATATGCTTAAGGAAGCGGATATAACAGCCGTCATCCCTCCGGTTAAAAGCCGGAAAGAGCAAAGAGCGTACAGTCATGAACTGTATCGGGCGCGGCACGTCATTGAAAACGTCTTCCGCGCCCTCAAACGCTGGCGCGGAATCGCTACGCGCTACGCAAAGCTCACCGCTTCCTTCATCGCCGCCATTCATGTCAGGTGTTTATTCCTCTACCTTCCAGTCCACACTACCTAGGACAGGACAGAGCCTCTGTTTAGGGCGCGCATGAGACGCCTGCAAAAAAAGACGCTCGGATGGGCATAAAAAAAGAGCGGGCGTGTGCCCCGCTCTTATGCGTCCTCCTATATGTCGAGTTTCCTCAAGAAACTCGGTCGTTGCCCGTACCGACCTATATGTCGAGTTCCTTCAAGGAACTCGAACGTTCCCCGTGCGTTGGCACGGGGAACGCCGAACGCTCAATTAGCGAAAGCAAACCACGCTATGTCGCTCGCGTCTATAAAAAGCCAGCAGTCATGCTCCCTTTCGTCGAAACTCGCTAGAATGGTCATCTTCGCATTTCGGCAAGCCGTTTCGCTGCGACGCAGGTCGCTCCTATTCAAGAATCGCAGGCAGATTGCCGGCGTGTCCCTGCCTTCCTGCGTGTCGGAAGCATTTCGCAAAAAGACAGGCACGCCGCTGCCGGTCACCGCGTACAATAGCTCAAAATCAAAGCTTT
>NZ_BBPW01000292.1:0-801 GCF_001028545.1 Treponema endosymbiont of Eucomonympha sp.
GATTTCCCCGCGCCTGTCGGCAGCAGCACGATTTGCCTCGCCCATACGCTCCGCTCGCACTCTGCAGGCACCACGCCAGCCGGAACCGCACAGGTGGCATCTGCGGACGCGACGGCGTCCAGAATATTTGCAATCACGAGCCGCTGCCACGGAAACAGGTAGCGGATGCCGAATGTCTGTTGTGCCACCTGCGTTATCGGGTCGGGGAGACTAGTTTCATATTCTTCCACGCCTGTACTATGGGGTTGCGGACGATGAATGTGTCCCATATCGCATAGATGACGCTGTAAGGGTAGGGCGACGCGGTTCTAGGTAGTGTGAACTTAAAGGTAGAGGAACACGCACCTGACATGAATGACGGCGATGCCAGGAAGCGGTGAGCTTTGCATAGCACGTAGCGGTTCCCCGTCGACGCTTGAGGGCACGGAAAACGTCTTCAATGACGTGCCGCGCCCGATACAGTTCATGACTGTACGCATTCTGCTTTTTCCGGCTTTTAACCGGAGTGACGACTGCTGCTATATCCGCTACCTTAAGCATGTCGAGCAGTTCGTTCGTGTCATACGCCTTGTCCGCAAGGAACGCTTCCACCTCCAAACCCTCCATAAGGAGGAGTACTTGGTTACAGTCCGCGTCAGTGCCGCTTGTCACAATGCTGCTTGCCGGTATCCCGTACTCGTCAACCGCCAAGTGCAATTTGCTGTTCAGCCCCCTTTTGTGCGGCTAATATCCTGAGTGCCGCCGTGCACCCCGCATGCGTCCGCATGTGCCTTGATACGCGTCGAATCTATCATACGGATA
>NZ_BBPW01000293.1:0-800 GCF_001028545.1 Treponema endosymbiont of Eucomonympha sp.
CGCTTTGCAATCGACCCGCTGCGCTTCGTTATTACCACATACAGCGCGCCGGAGTCGGTATACAACGAAGAAAACGATTCGGGTTTGTTTTATATCACCGAGCCGCTCGGCATGAATGTCGCTGTTTTTGCCGAGCCGTATTCCGCCGCCCGCGACGGAACGGACAGAATCGGCGCAAATGTTACGTTTGCGTCAAAAAAGGCTTTGTCGGGACGCTCCGTCACCGTTGAAGGCGAGCGCGGTTTCGGCATATACGCCGCGCCGTTCTGTTCATTCGCCGTCTTCGGCGGAACGCTGGACGCGGCGGCGCGCGTAGACGTGTGCGGACTTTCCGTGTGGCAGGATTCGTTTGAACTGCGCCTCGGCTACCGCGCGGCATTCTAGGCAGTGTAGACAGGGATGTGCTCGCCGTGCCGAGTATGTTCTGCCGGCGGGTTTCCACTCAGTCGCCTGCCGAGGGGCGCGAGCCATAAGGCGGGACGCAGGGTGAAAGGCAAGACAGCAGGCGGGGAGGCGGAAACGCTTCCCCGCCTCTTTTTATGCCCAGCCGAGCGCCCTCTCTTGCAGACGCCTCATGCTACCGCTTGCGGGGGTCGGCTTTCCGCTTTGTTCGCTGTCTCTGTGCTGTCCAGTACGCTGTCTCTGTGCTGTCCAGTACGTTGCCTCTGTGCCGCCCTGTTCGTTGCCTCTGTGCTGCCCTGTTCGCTGTCTCTGTGTTGGGCTATTCGCTGTCTCTATGCCGAGGCTACCGAGAGAACCTACCGGAACTTTTCGCCCAGGCGCACGAAGGCGGGCACTCT
>NZ_BBPW01000294.1:0-796 GCF_001028545.1 Treponema endosymbiont of Eucomonympha sp.
AAAATTGTGGCCCGCAATTTATAAATCCTGCTTCATAATTTATAAATCCTGTTCCGCAATTTACAAATTATGTCCGATAATTTATAAATCGTGAGCAAAAATTAACGTGTTTCCGGGCAACGCTGCTGCGTGCCGCGCGGCAATTTCAAGGGCGCGCCCTATGGTTTTTCCGCAGGTTTTGAGTATGCTATACAGAGCGCTGACGGACAATCGGCGGGGATATACGCGCAGTGCGCATACGGCGCGCCGGGCGCGCTGCGGCGCAAAAACTCTTTTTGCTCCAGCGGCATAAAAAACGCCCTGCCCCTTGGACGGGGCGTTTATCCCTGCGGAAATGCACACGGCGCACTCCTTGCGCAGTATGCGCCGCTCGCCCTGACAGTTGCGTAAGCGCATGCGCAGGAAAGGATTGCGCAAAAATAAAAGAATAATGTAATCTCTATGCTATGGCGGCTTCAAACCACAGTATAAAGACCGCGGTTGTCATAATTTCTTTTCTGTTTGTTTCCGCAAGCGGGTTTATTTATTCGGAAGAAATCACCCGCGATATCGCGGGCGCGGCGGCGGAACAGAACGGTGAAAAACCGGATGTCAAAACAGCGAAAAACTTTTTCCTGCCTCCGCTGGAGATTATCGGCGCCAACAACGCGTTCGGTATTGTCACAAAACATGTATTGCGGGAGCCGTGGGCGCAGGTGAACGGGGAAACAATACAGAAGAACCTTCACAGCAGGTGGGCTTGGGACCAGGACGGGCTTCTGGTGAATCAGTTCGGGCACCCGTATCAGGGCAGCTT
>NZ_BBPW01000295.1:0-799 GCF_001028545.1 Treponema endosymbiont of Eucomonympha sp.
ATTTCGCGGTCGTCGATTCGGATAAGCCGCTCGCCGTCAACCGGAATATCGCCCGACGGCGTATAGAGCCGCTCGGCAAATAGCCGCTCCATTTGCTCGATGCAGCCCTCGTGCGTACCTTTTTCTTTCATAACCTTAAACAGAACGGCAAGATACAGCGGGATGACCGGAATGACGGCGCTTGAGCGCGTAACCAGCCCTTTGTTGACCGACACGAAGGCGTGCCCGCCGCAGTGCGCCTGAAGCGCGGCGTCAAGCGAGCGGGCGGTCTGTTCAAGGTGCTTTTTTGCCCCGCCGATAGTGCCGTCTCGGTAAATCGCGTGGGACAGCGCGGGACCTATATACGAATAGGCGACGGCAAGGCAGCCCTTCGCCAGCATGCCTGCGTCCCCAAGCTGCCGAATCCAGCGTTCCCAATCCTCGCCGCCCATTACCTTGACCGTTTCCGCCGCTTCCGCGTTGCTGGCGGGAAGGGCGGACACCTCCGAAATGATGCCGCTCATCGGGTCTACGGTTTTGCCCGAATAGGGCGCGCCGATAGGCTTGAGCACCGACTTGTACAATACGCCGGTTTCGGGGTCGGTGCGGACAGGGCTTGCGAGGCTGTACACCACCAAATCGAACGCGTACCCCTGCTTTTTTGCCTCTGCGATGACCGCCTTCCGCATATCGTCCGAAAATGCGTCGCCGTTGAGCGTCAGGCTGGGGATTCCGGCTTTGCCTGCGGCGCGGTCAAACGCCGCGTTGTTGTACCAGCCGGGGGTGCCGCTCTTGGTTTCGGTGCCGGCTTTTTCAAACG
>NZ_BBPW01000296.1:0-791 GCF_001028545.1 Treponema endosymbiont of Eucomonympha sp.
GCCCGCCCGCCTGAAAGCGTTCCCACAGGGGCGCGGCGACGACGCTCAGCGCGTGAAGCGGTCGGGCGGGTCCCGCGGCGAGGTCTTTTTGCACGGCGGGGAAGTACGCGCCGCCGAGGTCTTTGAGCGCGTAGCCTTTTTCGGTAATGGTGAAGCTCGCCATTTGGAGCGATTCCGCGCGGAAAACCTCCTTGAGGCGCGCCCAGTATTTCAGCGCGGACGAATCGGCGACGAGCGCCTCTCCGACGGACGCGACGACTTTCTTTTCAAGCGTCCCGTCGGGGCGCATAAGCACGAGCAGCGAGAGGTTGTCGTAGGGGGCATAGATTTTGTCTATGATTTCAAAGTCGTAGGGGGCGACGGCGATGATTCCGGTGTCCGCCGCGCCTGTTTCCAGCAAGCGCTGCTGGAGTTCCGCGATAAAGGCGCGGAATATGTTGCCGCCGCCGAAGTGAATCCACCGCGGTGCCTTCCGCGTCCGCTCGCTCATTGCGTCAAAATCGAAATGCGGCACGAAGGCTTTCCGCTCCCATTCGCCCCGCTGCGCAAACACGCTTTTCCCTAAATGCAGCACGCGCTTCTCCTGACCGGATATGATTGCGGGAATGCTAGCGCCGCGGACAGGGGTTGTCAACGGCGCAACTGGCGGCTATACAAAAGGCGGCTCATTCCCACTGCGGGGAGGACGCGGAAGTCTGCGTTCGGCGACAGCCTTTATCCCGCGAGTTTGCCAAAGCAAACTCGGTGCGCTGCGGCGTGCGGCAGTTCTTTGAGGAAACTCGGCGTAAAGG
>NZ_BBPW01000297.1:0-793 GCF_001028545.1 Treponema endosymbiont of Eucomonympha sp.
CGGAGCGGATTCCCCAAAAGAGTTTGTCGTCGTCCCGCATTCGCTTGTTGAAGCGGACTGCCGAGTTCGCAAAATCCCGCATTGCGTCCACCGCGTCCCCTTTCGCTTCGTCCTTGCCGGCTCGGTTTACCGTGGAATTGTCCGCCTCGTATATGTCCCGCGCCCGTAAAAATTCGGCGATTTTGACCGCCGTCTCCGCGCACTCTTCAGCGTCCCACCCGAAAGACGTTTGTTTTGAAGGGTCGGCGAGCGCCGCCGTCCATTTCCCCGCCAAATCGACCAAATCCTGTTCCCGCGCGGGAACCCAGTCGCTGTGTGCCATATATGCGCCTCCTATTCTTTCAGCATGCCGTATTTTTGAATTTTAATCCAGCGGTTCAGGATTTAAGTCTAACGCTTCCAGACTATAGTCTGGAACTTCCAAAGCGTAGTCTGGAACTTCAAGACTGTAGTCTAGCGATTCAAGACTGTAATCTGGAGGTTCAAGACTGTAGTCTGGAAGTCCCGGACTACAGTCTGGCGGCTCAAAAGGCTGCCGCGCTGGTTTCAGCCTTCGGACATACAAAAGGCACGACTTCTTTCCCCGCCTTTTTCGCGTTTTTCCAGTGCACGCAAAAACACGCCGTTTGTTCCCGCTGATTTTCGTCAAAAGCAACACGCGCTGTCCGTACTGTTTTATTTTTTGCTAAAGCATCATGCCGAGGTTAAAAGCAAATGACCATATATTTTTATCGGCGTTGTATGCGGCGCCTAATCCCATGCCAGGGATAGCCACCCTGCTGAAATACCTTTG
>NZ_BBPW01000298.1:0-790 GCF_001028545.1 Treponema endosymbiont of Eucomonympha sp.
ATTTGGATTTTGCCCTCTATCCTGTCTATTTCTTTTTCCAGCTCGCAGGCAAGCTTAGTGCCCTCTTCAAAGCACTTGAATGCGTCCTCCAGCGACACATCGTTCTGCCGACGGATGATAAAAAAATAAAAGATAAGGATAATAAGTCCGAACGGAGCGATAGTCATGAGCATATTGCTTGACCGAGGTGCTACCGACACGCTTTGCAGAAATGGAATAAAAATCATCGAGGTTCCTTTTTCGTATAGAAAATAAATTCTTGCGGATACGAGCGGACACTTTTATGCCCGCATAACGCTGTACATCTCAAAAGCGCAAACCGTATTACTTTAGATAAAGCGGTGCAGAAACTAGCATAATTCTTTGACGGAGGTCAAGGCGACGCTACCCGCCTGTTCAAAAAACGCCGCGCTCTTCGGACAATGCGAACCCATACGCGCCATGACCAGGATATATGCGGGTTTCTGGCGGCAACGCAGAAAGTCGCCGGAGGCTTTCTTTCATAGCAATAGAGTCGGAGCCGCCTAAATCGGTTCTGCCCCACGTGTTCAAGAACAACGTGTCGCCTGAAATAAGAGTTTTTTCTTTTTTATTGTATAAACAGACTGACCCTTCGCTGTGCCCGGGAGTACTGAATACCGCCCATGCGGAAGCGGTTTTACGGAACAGGCTTGCTTCGGGGAC
This sequence comes from Treponema endosymbiont of Eucomonympha sp., assembly GCF_001028545.1. Taxonomy (NCBI): domain Bacteria; kingdom Pseudomonadati; phylum Spirochaetota; class Spirochaetia; order Treponematales; family Treponemataceae; genus Treponema; species Treponema endosymbiont of Eucomonympha sp. The sequence goes on from NZ_BBPW01000298.1 coordinate 685, forward strand.
AAGTCTGTCGAGCGTATCCCCCTCGTTAAGCATAATATCGGCTTGCGCGCCGAACCAGCCGAGGCTCAGTTTCTTTGACCCCAGTGTTTCTGTCCCGATATAAAAG
>NZ_BBPW01000299.1:0-785 GCF_001028545.1 Treponema endosymbiont of Eucomonympha sp.
GTCAATTATCCCGAAATTTGCGTCGCAGGGCATATCATATACTCCTTGTTTTTGCTATTAGAGGCTACTCCTCTTGCGGATATTTCGCCGCACAAAAGGCGGTGGAAAACGCGGGCGCTTGCACAGCCGCCGCGATATGCGCTATAGTGTTGCCGATACGGGCGCTTAGCTCAGTTGGGAGAGCATTTGGGTCACATCCAAAGGGTCGGCGGTTCAAGCCCGTCAGCGCCTATAGAGGCAAAAAAGCAGGGCTTGCGCCCTGCTTTTTTGTTTGCCCGCCGCCGCTACCGCATTTTCCTGCATAAATATATGCGTACACATCGGCGTTTGGCAAACGGGCAAGCGTCCGTTCTTGCTTCAAGACTGTTCCCCGTCTGAACCCTTTTGCGCCGCCGCGTCTGCGCTCTGTTCCGCGCCGTCAGAGCCGAAATCAAACTCCTGCTGCCGGTTGTCCAGGATGAGGTTCTCGATTTGTATCTGTCCGGGCTCTTTTTCAGGCTCAAGCGCCCACCCGTACCGGAAATCAAACTTCGCTTTCACCCTTCCCCCTTGTCGCGCCGGGAGCCGTAAGCAGCGACGCGCCTATGCCCCTCGCGGCGGCGAGCAGTCCCTTCCGTTCGTGCGCCGCTTCGTTCCGCATACCGGCGACGACGCAGACGTCTCTGACGTCGAACTCCAGCATCTGGAACACGCGCTTCGTGTAGTCGTAGTACGGCTGAAACATGCCGGAGTCGGGGTTGCCCTGCGTAAACGCGAGCACCAGCGCTTTTTTCGCCGCCCGCTCC
>NZ_BBPW01000300.1:0-785 GCF_001028545.1 Treponema endosymbiont of Eucomonympha sp.
AGCGCCGAAGGGGCGGAGCGGGCGGCGGACAGCGTCCTTGCCGAGTCGATTCGGAACCCGCCGCGCACCGGAATCCCGCTCGCGGACACGCGGGCAATCGTCGGCGCGCTCAACGGCAGCGGGCTGTTCCCCTTCGCCGAGTTTGAATCCGTGTCGGTAACGGAACTGAATCTGCCCGATATGACGCGCTACCGCCTTGTGCTCGACCGGGACGCGGCGCGTCGGCGGGAAATTGCCGCCCCGGACAACAGCGCGGCGGACGGTGCTCAAAGCCGCTCGTCGCTCGAACAGCTTGAGAAGCTCGGCGCGCTCTTGGAAAACCACCCCGTGTTGGCGGAAGCGCTTGCCAGCTCCGACAAAATCGCCGCGGTGCTTCGCGCGCTCGGCGCGGAGCCGGAATAAGGCGTTCGACGGGAACCGGCAGCAATGAGCGCCCTGCAGCAATCAGGCTTTGCCGCCATGCGGCAAACTCGGTCGCTCCCCCGCAGGATATATGGTGAGAAGGCGGTAATGTGCCGTAAATAAACTATGAGCAAAATAAATGCGCTTGCTGCACTATGGCTGGGAACGGCTGTGTACGTAGCGTTGTCGGTTTCGGTCGGCAGGGACGGCTTTGCCGCGCAAAAGCAGCTGAACGCGCAAAAGCAACGGATGAGTCTGCGTGCAGAAGAACTGGAGCGCACCAACGACGAACTGAACGCAGAGTACAATGCGCTTAAATATGACCCCGAGACTATCGCCGCTTATGCGCGGAAACTGGGCTATGTCGGCAAAAATGAAAAGAT
>NZ_BBPW01000301.1:0-784 GCF_001028545.1 Treponema endosymbiont of Eucomonympha sp.
GTATCTGTTTTGTTTTTTGTTTTATTTGTCAAACACATAAACACCGCCGACCCTCGCAGTTTTCCCGTAGCACGTTTTATGTTTGCTTCCGCGATAACCCACTGCCTTCCGCGCCCGGTACAGTTCACGGCTGTACGCTCTCTGCTCTTTCCGGCTTTTAACCGGAAGGGTGACGGCTGCTATATCCGCTTCCTTAAGCATGCCGGGCAGTTCGTTCGTGTCATGCGCCTTGTCCGCAGGGAACGCTTCCGCTTCCAAACCATCCATAAGGAGAGGCGCATGGCTGCAGTCCGCGACAGTACCGCTTGCCGGTATCCCGTACTCGTCAGCTGCCAAGTGCAATTTGCTGTTCAGCCCCCTTTTGTGCGGCTGATATACTGACTGCCGCCTTGTGCCCCGCATGCGTCCGCGTGTGCCTTGATATATGTCGAATCTGTCATAAAGATATCCCCGGCAGGCTCGCCTGTTGCGGCGTCCGCCGGCGTTTTCCTTTGTCCCGCCAGCGGCTAAAACGCTTATGCATGCTGTTCCGGTTCCCGAATTCGGGCGGCATGTCTCTCCGCGGAGTGCCCATGCGCGTCTGCCACGCTGATAAACAGACGGCTGTCCTTCGCCGTTCCCCCGTGTTTCCCTGCCTGTCCGGGCAGCAGTTCTTTTATCCGTTCCCGCGCCTCTCTGCTTATATCGTGCCGGTGGATGCCTTCATTTCTTTTCATGCCTTCCGTTTTATCTCTTTTCCCTATCAAGTCCACGCTGCCTAACTCACAGACTAGGTAGCGTGGAC
>NZ_BBPW01000302.1:0-783 GCF_001028545.1 Treponema endosymbiont of Eucomonympha sp.
GTCAAGTATCCCGAAATGTGCGTCGCAGGGCATATCATATACTCCTTGTTTTTGCTATTAGAGGCTACTCCTCTTGCGGATATTTCGCCGCACAAAAGGCGGTGGAAAACGCGGGCGCTTGCACAGCAGCCGCAATATGCGCTATAGTGTTGCCGATACGGGCGCTTAGCTCAGCTGGGAGAGCATTTGGGTCACATCCAAAGGGTCGGCGGTTCAAGCCCGTCAGCGCCTATAGAGGCAAAAAAGCAGGGCTTGCGCCCTGCTTTTTTGTGCCCGCCGCCGCTATCGCGTTTGCCTGCATAAATATATGCGTACACGTCGGCGTTTGGCAAACAGGCGGGCGTCCGTTCTTGCTTCAAGACTGTTCCCCGTCTGAACCCTTTTTCGCTTGTGCGTCTGCGCTCTGTTCCGCGCCGCCAGAGCCGAAATCAAACTCCTGCTGCCGGTTGTCAAGGATGAGGTTCTCGATTTGTATCTGTCCGGGCTCTTTTTCGGGCTCAAGCGCCCAGCCGTACCGGAAATCAAACTTCGCTTTCATCCTTCCCCCTTACCGCGCCGGAAGCCGTAAGCAGCGACGCGCCTATGCCCCTCGCGGCGGCGAGCAGTCCCTTCCGTTCGCGCGCCGCTTCGTTCCGCATACCGGCGACGACGCATATGTCTCTGACGTCGAACTCCAGCATCTGGAACACGCGCTTCGTGTAGTCGTAGTACGGCTGAAACATGCCGGAGTCGGGGTTGCCCTGCGTAAACGCGAGCACCAGCGCTTTTTTCGCCGCCCGCTCC
>NZ_BBPW01000303.1:0-780 GCF_001028545.1 Treponema endosymbiont of Eucomonympha sp.
ACCGTCTTCCGTGCCCTCAAGCGCTGGCGGGGAATTGCTACGCGCTATGCAAAGCTCACCGCTTCCTTCATCGCCGCCATTCATGTCAGGTGTTTGTTTCTCTACCTTCCAGTCCACGCTACCTAGGAATACGAAGAGCATTGCCGGCACGTCCCGCCCCTTCTGGGCTTCGGAAAGTTTGGGATAAAGTGCCAATAGTCTTTATCAAGCGAATTGATAAAGTTTCCGCGCGCGGGCGCATAATGCAGTCCATACGGGCGTTTGACGTTCAGCCGCGTTCCGTTTTTCGTCAGAATGTCCGCTTCATCGGTGTAGTCAAGGTTAAGCCCTCTGCCTTCCCACCCGACGCCGTGCAGCAGCCTCGTGTCGAAGCGCGCCCAGCAATACTTGGGCTTGGACGTCCGGTACACCTCAGGATTTATTCCCGCCGCCTTCAGGCGTTTCTCCCAGCCGTTAATGTCGCTCTGTTACCATTCGTAAATCGTCGTTTTTCCGCCTGCGTCCGAATTGTACCTGTCGCAGTCTCCATGAATATGTTTACCGTTCTTGAAGTAGAAATCGTAGTCCCCGTCGTCGTACTTTGCACGACTAGGTTTGCGTTCCGCGCTTGTTGTCCCATTTTTTGCATTTGGCATCAGTTCCTGTCGGCAGGCGAAAAACGCGCCCGCCTCGACTCCCAAGACGCCTGCCGCTATAGCGGCGGTCAAAAGCCTTCCCGCTGCGTTCACCTTTCCCTCCACTATGGTTAAGATGTAAAAAAGCATAAAGTATGTCCGGCGC
>NZ_BBPW01000304.1:0-780 GCF_001028545.1 Treponema endosymbiont of Eucomonympha sp.
GCGTTTCTCCGGACACGCGAATGTGATAGAGTGCTTCTCTGTGCGCCGGAATGGCGAAACAACGCCGGCAGCAAAGCGGCGTACAATATGCATTCGGCGTATGCTATGATGCTTATAGTTGAGCGACCAAAAATACATTATAATCATTCGCAAAATATTTTTTGCAATTATTTAGAACACCAGAAATGCCCTGAACATAATTTTCTTTTGCGTTTTTTCCTTGTCCGCGAAATAACGGTCCTATTTCCTTATCATCATTACGCTCAAAGTCGAATAGGTCATAAGCATAGGCGTGTTGTTCATGATAATCAATCAAACCAACATACGGCGGAGATGAAAAAATACCGTTAATTTTTTTTGTTCCAAGCAATTTGCCAAAATCTGGGGTTTGTTTTTCTATTATTGCTGCAATATCAACATTGCGGCTATCCCCTGTTATACATGATTGATAGGTCGGAGTACGCAAGGAGTTAAATTGCAATAAGCGCTGAACGGTATCTTTTGAGTAAGTTTTCCACCATTTCAATATAGAAAATAGTGGTTTGCACATTTTGCCGTGTTTACTGCAATAATAAGTAGTTGTTACTGGCTCCAAAAGGGTTGCTAAATCGGCGTGTGTGGTTGCGCGGCAACTGCGAATTGTCCGGCTTAATATAAGGCAAAGAATATTTTTTGTATTTGTATTTTCTACTTTTTGAATCTCGACATATACACAATCAAATTCATTCGCATACGGATATATTTCTTATTACGGAACTTACGGCGTATACAGAAAATATT
>NZ_BBPW01000305.1:0-780 GCF_001028545.1 Treponema endosymbiont of Eucomonympha sp.
GAAGGCCTTCAATTTTCCCCACTACCCACGCTGCCTATAGAGTATTCACACTGCATAAAATATGATACATGCATGAAATTGAGCGAAGAACAATATAAAGGGATAGAAGCGTTGCTGCCGAAGCAGCGGGGAAACGTAAAGATAGAAAACTTAACCGCGCTTGTCTATATGAGAAAACACCATCGGCGAAAAGGTGCCGTGGGCCGAATGTACCGAGTTTTATGAAGATAAAGGCCGTTTCCTTCTCTACCATAGGCAGTGTGGACTGGATAGGGGAAAAGAGGTAAAATAGAGGCATGAAAAGAAATGAAGGCATTCACCGGCACGATATAAGCGACGAGGCGCGGGAACGGATAAAAGACCTGCTGCCCGGACAGGCAGGGAAACGCGGGGGCGTGGCGAAAGATAACCGCCTGTTTATCAACGCGGCAGCGTGGCAGACGCGCACGGGCGCTCCGTGGAGGGACATACCGCCGGAATTCGGGAACTGGAACAGCATACACAAGCGGTTTTGCCGCTGGCGGGACAAGGGAATAGGGAAAAGGCTGGCGGACGCCGCAATAGGCGAGCCTGCCGGGGATATCCGTATGATAGATTCGACGTATATCAAGGCGCACGCGGACGCATGCGGGGCACGCGGCGGCACTCAGGATATTAGCCGCACAAAAGGGGGCTGAACAGCAAATTGCACTTGGTAGTCGACGAGTACGGGATGCCGGCAGGCGGCATTGTGACAAGCGGTACTGTCGCGGACTGCAGCCAAGCGCCTCTCCTTATGGA
>NZ_BBPW01000306.1:0-780 GCF_001028545.1 Treponema endosymbiont of Eucomonympha sp.
ACCTCCGCGTGCTTCGCGCCCCGCTCTCTGCTCAAGAGCGCGACTCGCAAGATCTTATGAGCGACTCGCGGGACCTTGCGCGTGACTCGCAGACTCTTGCGGGCGGCGCATAAAGCTGTATGAGCGGCTCGAAAATGGGCGCGGGCGGCTCGCGGACTCTTGCCGCGAAGCGATTCGGCGCTCGCAGATTGCCGCGCGCGCCGATAAAATCAACGCTAACCCGCTGGTTGCGTCAACTGAATCGTTAATTTGTCGGAGAAAGTTATCGCGTTTTTTTGCCACAAACCAGTGGTATCCTTCAGGGGCGCGGAGTTTTCCGCCGAAGCTATCTTATCGTTTTGCCACACATTCGTTGTCTCTCGCTGCCATTTGTAACATAAGCGATATTTCGTTGGAACAGCATCGTCGTCGAAATAGCATATAACGGCGTACTCGTGAATTTGCGGGGCGTACTCTGAATATGTTAATTTGGCAAATTGAATGTCTTTTGAGACAGTATCTGATAAGAGTTTCCCGTTTAAGGTTGCCTGCTCCGTATGTTCAAACGTTCCTGTTGCGGGCTGTGGAGACGAATTAACCGGGTACCCTGCATAAACGAGACAGTTGTAAATATCTATCGCCGGTGTGTCTTTGCGGAAAATGAATTTATCCCCCCCCACGTAATAGAGGGTATAATCGGTTTCCGGCAAAGCAGTGTTGAGATGCTCGCACGCCCATACAAGAGATCCGCAGCAAAACAAGATTACAGATTTTACCGGTTTCATGCCCCCTCCTTATATT
>NZ_BBPW01000307.1:0-776 GCF_001028545.1 Treponema endosymbiont of Eucomonympha sp.
CCGTATATAATGGTTTCTAGTTGGAGGCGGCCATGAAAAGAATCGCAATCGTGCTTGCGGGGTGCCTGCTTTTTAACTCTTGCGTAACATTCGCCGGAACCGCGGCGGGCGCGGGAATCGGGCTGGCTACGGCAACGGAAGAAAAACCTCCCGTATCCAATAAGACCGCACGAGCCTTGATAGGCGGCGCTGTTGGAATGGCAGTAGGAGGGGTTATTGATGCATTCATCGCTAATGAGTTGTAATCGTGTGTTCCGCTAACGGCTTCTCTACAGGCGCTGCCTTCTGCCTGTCCGTGAGCGCAGGGCAGCGATAAGGGGGGAAGGTGAATATCGTCGGCTTTATCGGAAGCCCGCGGAAAGACGGCAACACCGCGTGGCTCGTGAACCAAATACTCGAAGGCGCGAGGGAGGCGGGCGCCGAAACCCGCGCGTGGCATTCGGGCGGGCTTGATATCAGACCGTGTCAGGGCTGCCTCGGCTGCAAGCAGGGCGAGTCGGGCTGCGTTATCAGCGACGACATGCAGGCGCTGTACGCCGCGCTCGAAGGCGCCGACGCGCTGGTGCTCGGCTCGCCGCTCTATATGGGGCAGATGAGCGCGCAGGCGAAGGCGTTCACCGACCGGCTGTTTGCGCAAATCAGCCCGCGCTTCTCCCCGCACTACACGGAGCGGGCGGCGAAAAAAGCGCTGGTGCTCGCGTTTACGCAGGGCAACCCCGACTCCGGCATGTTTCAGCCGTACTACGACTACACGAAGCGCGTGTTCCAGATGAAGG
>NZ_BBPW01000308.1:0-776 GCF_001028545.1 Treponema endosymbiont of Eucomonympha sp.
CGGTGAAGCCCCCTTACAGGGGCAGCGGGTCGGTTTCCACGTCATACAGACGGAACGAATCCTGGGCGATTCTGAAAAGGAAATTGGCGCTTTCCCTGACGCTTTCATTTTTTGTTTTATGCCGCGCGTAATGTTTCCGGTTCGGGTCGTTTGTAGCCAGCGAATGCAAATGCGTGTTTATCGTCCCCTTTTTGGTTTTCGGATACTTTTCCGCAAACCACGCAATAATTTCCTCCCGCTTGAAACAGGCTTTTTTGTCTTTCAGCGTTTCGCCGCAGAACTCTTTAATCAATTCTGCAGTCGGTTTTTCATAGGTAGGCACTGTCTTTTCCCCCGCCTTGTTTATCCGTCAAAATATGGACGGTATACGCTGTCTGATATACACGCCAGCGTCCCGATAATGCCATAAAATCATTGCCTGCGTCAAGCATGTTTTTGTGCGACCTACGGACATTCCGTCCGTTGAGTGACAGCACCGATGCAGTGTTTTTCCCGAAATCGACCCTTCCCGTTGCCACTTGCGCGCTGCCGACACTATGGGGCTGGGGGGAATATGCCGTAAAAAGAATAAAAAAATACTATTAGTATTTATTATAAAATATGGTATATAGAAACGGAAGTCAAGTCCGCTACCGCGGGCGCAGCAACGAATGTTATGTGTCATACTTTTGAACCATTTAAAAAACTGTCTTCATAATGCGTCATTATGACGCATTAGATAATAAGAGGTTTTGCAAAAACCTACCAAGTTTTTAGAGTGTACCTGAATGAGCGAA
>NZ_BBPW01000309.1:0-788 GCF_001028545.1 Treponema endosymbiont of Eucomonympha sp.
TGCCGCAGGCTATGCGGCGTTATGTTGCGCCGTTTCTGCGCCTCTACCGATAATCCGGTATCCGCAAGCGCCGCCCATAACCCTTTTACGAAAAAGTTTTTAGACACCGGCTCGCCGTCATTAAACAGGCTTTCAAGCACGAAATCCGCGCCGCCGATATGCCGCGCTTGCGCACGTACCGCGTCTAGGCAAGCGGACACCGCCGCGCCGTAGGGCACTTTGCGGAAACTTCCGCACTTCGGCGACTTCAAGCCTTCCCTGTCAATCCAGTTATGGCGTATGTCTATAATCCCGCCCTGTACGTCCTGCCATTGCAAGCCCCGGACTTCTCCGCTCCGCATACCGCAGCATAAGCCCAAAAGCACCGGAAGCAGTCGGCGCGGGTTGTCCAGCGGCAAGGCGCACACGGCGGCGGCTTCCGCCTGCGTCAATATGCCCTTTTCTGTTTTTGCTTCTGCCGCTCGCGCTATGCCTTTGGCAGGGTCGGTCGGTATCAGCCCGCGCCGTACTGCCTGCGCCATTGCGATTTTCACCAGTTTCAAAGCGGAGTTCGCCCTGTTGCCGGTTATGCCGTGCGCTTCCCTGCTCCACAATAGCCACTTCTCAAGGTCGCCCGTAGTTATGTCGGCAAGGCGCATTTTTACGAAGGGTTTGTATGTAGCGATATGCAGGCGAATATCGCCCTGATTGTGTTTGACGTAGGTCGGCGAAAGAGGCTTGCCTTTTACGGTCGCCGCCTGTCGGCAATACTCCCCGTCCGCTCGCCAGAAATCTTGCAGGTAGGCAAT
>NZ_BBPW01000310.1:0-774 GCF_001028545.1 Treponema endosymbiont of Eucomonympha sp.
AACTTGCGCTGCTCGAAACGCGCGGAATCGACTGGAAGGGGCGGGTGTTTATCTCCGAACGCGCGCATTTAGTGCTGCCACGCTATCGCGCGCTCGACCGGGAGCGGGACGCCCGGCGCAAAAAGCCTATCGGCACGACAGGGCGGGGAATCGGCGAGACGTATGCCATGAAATCCGAGCGCGACGGCGTCCGACTCGCCGACCTCGCGTGGGACGAAAAACAGAGACGCAAGGAGTTCGTCTTTATCCGTTCCGGGAAAATACGCGCAGAACCGCTCGATATACGGATGAATCTCCGCAATGTCCGCGCCTTTCGCCTGCGCAGCCACGATTTGAACGGGGAAGCGCACGGGGGGCGTTTCGCAGCGCAGATAAATCGCGCCGCCGTGCATTCCCGTGCCGCAGAAATTGCCCACCAGCTTCTTTTCGCGCACATCGGTCTGCGGCTTTTTCCCCGCCGCCTCCAGCCCCAGCACGATGATGATTCCCCCCGCCTGATACTCGCCCAGAAAACTACCCGCTTTCCCACCCACGACGACGGCGGGGCGGTGCTCGCGGTATGCCTTCATGTGGATTCCGGCGCGGTAGCCGGTGTTGCCGCGCACGTAAATCGCGCCGCCGCGCATTCCGTAGCCCGTCGCGTCGCCCGCGTCGCCGTGCACCACGATAGAGCCGTCGTTCATCGTGTCGCCGGTCGCGTCCTGCCCGTTGCCGTGTACCCCGATATCCGAGCCGTCGAGGTAGTCGCCGAGCGCGTTCCCCGGCGTGCCGTGT
>NZ_BBPW01000311.1:0-774 GCF_001028545.1 Treponema endosymbiont of Eucomonympha sp.
TGTCCTGCTCTAGACAGAGCCTCTGTTCTGCGTGTGCGTCATGACGCCACCGAGAGCGGCTCGTGTTCGGATTCTCTGGGGGACACCCCGTCAGCGCAGGAACATGCGCGCGGCAACGCTCGCCGCCAAGCACGCGCTGCCGCGGAAGCGCCGGGACATACAACCCCTAACACCGCGGCAGTGCGCACGGCTTTCATTTCACCGTAAAGACGACAATCGCCGCGTTATTGTCTTCGTCCGTATCCGGGTGCGCCGACTTTCGGGTGTCGCTTGCGCGGATCAGCCACAGCCCGCGGTGGTCGATTTTGAAGGACACGTCGCCTTTCGCGTCGGTTTTGCCCGTCTGCGCATAGGCGTTCGCGGTTTTGTAGTCGTAATAGTCATACGTCGCCGAAACGTCCGCGTGTGCGAGCGGCTGCCCCTTGAACAGCACCCTGAATCGCGGCTTTGACCCCGGCTTTATCTTCGCGGGGTTGTCCAGCGGGAGTATCTCAAGGGTGTGTCCGAGCGGCGCGCTGAAACCGGCGTCATTTGGGTCGGGGTTGAGGTAGGTCTTTGAGAACTTCTCAAAGAACCGCGCCTTCGCGAGCGTTTTACCGGGCTGCGCCGCCGCGGCTTCCGCCTTTGTGCCCTCGACGTAGCTGCCGTCCGTAAACAGGCAGTAGAAACCGCCGACCCGCCTGCCCACCGCGACGGCGGGAGCGTCGTCGGGCAGGGTATACGCCGCCTGATACCAAACTTTGTCCGCGTTCTTCTCAAGGGGAAGCAGTGCCG
>NZ_BBPW01000312.1:0-774 GCF_001028545.1 Treponema endosymbiont of Eucomonympha sp.
CGATATGCAGGCGAATATCGCCCTGATTGTGTTTGACGTAGGTCGGCGAAAGAGGCTTGCCTTTTACGGTCGCCGCCTGTCGGCAATACTCCCCGTCCGCTCGCCAGAAATCTTGCAGGTAGGCAATAAAGCCGCTGTCGCTTGTATCGCGTTCCGTCAACACTCCCGCCGTCAATAACTGCCGCGCTGCCTCTTCCGCTGTTGCCTTCGGCTCGTCCAAAGGTACGCCGGTAGATTTTCGGCAAGCCCATATCTTTTTTTCATGGCTCCAAAATGTTGCCTGCCAAAAAGGACTGTTCTTTACTCGGAAAACGCAAAAATCATTGTGCCGAAAAACCAAAACGCGCATAAAAACCCCTTTGCGTTTATAAGTCTGTTTATAACCGCATCTATGAAGTGTTTTAACGCCGGTTTTCCGGTAGTTAATTCTATATAGAATAGACAGATAACAAAAAGCCGCTATATCATCGCTCTATCCAAATAATAAAAACCGCGAATCGCTTGACGGCGAATATACGGGGATTAATTTTTTTGCCCCTTACCTTGCAGGGAAAAATCAGCGCAAACTGGAAGGCGTATTGGCCGCAAACCGGAAACCCGTCTAATTGGGACGCCATACTGCATTGCACCCCTTTGTTTCTGATTCAAAACTTGAAGAGGGGGGATAATTATAGAGGCGAAAGTACACTTGGAAGAACTGAAATCTTCTAGCAGCACTTCAGACGGCAGTCAAGAAATTATTAAAAGCGTGTTTGAAGCAATGCGAGACCGATT
>NZ_BBPW01000313.1:0-773 GCF_001028545.1 Treponema endosymbiont of Eucomonympha sp.
CGGCAGGCGCAATCGGCGGGCTTGCCGCCATAGGCATCGGGTGCGGCAATGACTTGAACCGCGATTTTCCGCTAAACACGGCTGAAAAGAGCGTTGCCGCCCCAAGAGCGGGGTTTGAGATTACAGACAACATATATCTGATAGGACCTAAAGGCGAAGTTTCAAAACCGATCAGGGGAACCGTGTTTGACCCAATCTGGCTATGCATATGGGGACCGCCGCGCACGGTAAAAATCCCGCATTACTGGCGATACGCGAATGCCGCGTACCGCCAGGCGCTTGAAAAAGCCGGTTTCGACATTATAGAGTATTACAGCACGTCACGGCCGGGCGCAGATTGCTATGTTGCAATCAACACATTCCAAATTCAAGGCTATAACAAGCGTTAAACTGAAGCGGGAAAGCAGGACATTCAGGCGGGGACGGGCGAAATATAAACTGATTATCGCCCTGACAAGGGGGTAAATGAAAACCCCTTGTTTCGCCTTGCTGTTTGCGCTAATGGGGTGTCCGTCTTCGCATGCGATAGATGAAGCCCAAAAAGCAGGCGGAACAAGAAGCCGCCGTGTTTCGCACGGCGCATAAACGGGTACCGGCGCTGCCCGCTCTATGCGCCGAGTTTCCTGAAAGCAAGGCCTCTCTGCCGCCGCGGGTTTGCCGCATACAGGCTTTGCCCTTATGTCGAGTTCTTTCAGGGAATTCGGACGCTCCCCGCAAGGGGAACGCGCCTTCACAGTCGGCTTGTGCATACTTCGCGCAACCTCTACGCAGAG
>NZ_BBPW01000314.1:0-770 GCF_001028545.1 Treponema endosymbiont of Eucomonympha sp.
GAGCTTATGCAGGTTTTTCCGGCGGGCTTTCGCTCGTCGAAGACCTTATCACATATCTCGTAGCAGGGAGATAAAGGAGTTTCTATGAACTATTTAGACGCGAAATCTGCGCCCAGCAGAGAAGATCGGCTCCACGCAAGCATTGCATTCGGCGGCACCTGCTCGCAAGTGTTTACCTGTGACCGCGCACTAGCGGCAGGTTGCACCAACCTGTCGTCTCGTTCGTTTACGCAGGCGCAGGGTTGCCAATTCACGCTGAGCCTCGCAATACTCAACTCAATACGGAACGCCGTGGTCATCATGCATGCGCCGATAGGCTGCGGCATCTGTTCCACTGGAAATATCGGGCAGAACAAGACATTCAAACAACTGCGTAATCCTGCCTCCGAAGGGCTTATCTGGCTCAGCACTAACCTCGACGAATACGACGTCATACACGGCGGTGAAAAGAAACTGCGCGAGGCGGTAATATTTGCCGACCGCGAGTTTCGGCCGGAGACAATCATCGTGTGCAACGGCTGTGTTCCTGCTCTTATCGGCGACGACATAGACAACATTCTGTCGGATTTGCAGACACAGACAGCGGCAATTCTGACACCGATTCATTGTGAGGGTTTCAAGACCAAGCTTATGGCGACCGCCTATGATATGGTATACCACGGCATTTTAAAGAAATATGTACGTCAACCAAACCGCCGTCTGCCGCTTTGGGAAAGCGACGTGGATAAATTCCGTGCCGAATATCGTAAAAATCGGAACGTGAATATATT
>NZ_BBPW01000315.1:0-771 GCF_001028545.1 Treponema endosymbiont of Eucomonympha sp.
CGACCCGTTTGCCGTAATGTCGACCGACACCGCAACAGACGACGATGCGTACACTTGCACCGTTTTCGGGCTTCCCTTGAACGCATACCCCGCCTTCGCCACCGTTACCGTAACGTCGCCGCTCTTCGTTATGCCGCTCACCTTGAGCTTATAGACGCCGGCCGCCTTCAGCTCGTCTTTCTGAATGCCGGTGCCGCCGTCGTCCGTGAGCGTAATGTCGTCCTTCGAAAGCACCGCGATAGGCTGGTCGAACTTCAGCGTCAGCTCCGTCGTCGGTTCCGTATCCGACCCATCCGCCGTAATGTCGACCGACACCGCGCCAGTCGGCGCGGGGAAATCCGCGCTATGGGGGCAGCCGCCGGCAGCCAGAGCGAACGCCAGCGCGAAGCCCGCCGCCTGGAACGAAGTATTTGTCATAGCAACTCTATGCGCATTCAAAGATATGGACAGTATACGTTTGCCGGCAAAAAAACGCAACAGGGCGCCGAAGCGCGGAACCGGCGCGGGGTTCAAACCTGCCCGTGTTTGAGCGTCAAACCTGCCTATGTTTGAATGTCAAACCTGCTCATGTTTGAATGTCAAACCTGCCCGTGTTGGGACTGCCGAGCGGGCGCTCGTGTGGGCTTACGATAGTCCCCGCTCGTTAGGTAGTGTGGACTGGAAGATAGAGGAATAAACACCTGACATGAATGGCGGCGATGAAGGAAGCGGTGAGCTTTGCGTAGCGCGTAGCAATTCCCCGCCAGCGCTTGAGGGCACGGAAGACATTTT
>NZ_BBPW01000316.1:0-768 GCF_001028545.1 Treponema endosymbiont of Eucomonympha sp.
GCGAGCATATCGAAATCGACGAAAGCGGCAGCATTCGTCCAGACGCAGGGGCAGTCGCCGCCTATGACAAAGCCTACGCGGAATACAACCGGTACCTGAAAGCGCTCGCGCCCTTGTATCAATAACGGGGTCCGTCGCTTTATATATAAAAAACAATCACGCAACTGAAGGAGTTTTATATGGCAAACTATTTTATCGGCAACAGAGAGTATTTCCCCGGCATCGGGAAAATTCCGTATGAAGGGCCGGGGTCCAAAAACCCGCTCGCGTTCAAGCATTACGACGCGGAAAAAACAGTCAGCGTCGACGGCAGCGGCAAAAAGATGAAGGATATCCTTCGCTACACCGTCGCCTACTGGCACAGCTTCTGCGGCGACGGCGCAGACCCATTCGGCGCGGCGACGCACCTGTTCCCGTGGAACAGCACGGCGGACGCGGCGCAGAACGCGGTGAACAAAGCGGACGCAGCGTTCGAGTTTATAACTAAAATCGGCGCGCCCTTCTATGCGTGGCACGACCGCGACATTGCGCCGGAAGGCAGAAATCCCGACGAATCGGCGGCGAACCTCGCCAAAATGGTGGACGAACTGAAGAAGCGGCAGGACGCGACCGGCGTGAAGCTCCTGTGGGGCACGGCAAACGTGTTTACCAACCCGCGCTTCATGAACGGCGCGGCGACGAACCCCGACTTTGCGGTGGTGGCGCACGCGGCGAATCAGGTGAAGCACGCAATAGACGGCACGATTAAGCTGGGCGGGCAGGGTTACA
>NZ_BBPW01000317.1:0-776 GCF_001028545.1 Treponema endosymbiont of Eucomonympha sp.
GTGAACGATTTGCCCGTTTCCGCGTGGGAGGACTGGACGCCTGCCTGCGGCGGGGTGCGCTGTCCGTATGCGGAACAATGGCTGGGGTATTACGAGACCTATCCGTGGTTTAAGCGTTTTGCCTCGCTCTATTGCGACGTTATTGACACCACCAATATAGAAAACTTTTCCCGTACCGTTTCGCACCGAATCACGAAAAACCTGCTGTGGGGCGACGATGAATGCGCGCGGGAGTATTTTGAAAGCGAGCGCGTAAAGCAAGGAATGTTTACGTATGGCAGCGTTTAATTTGACCGCCTCAGTAAAGCGAGAGCTGCTGCCTGCGGGGAAACGGCAAAAGCCCCTATCTGTTTGAAGATTTGTGCCGGCGCACTGCGCGGAATTATTATTGACTGAAGGTTAAAAACGCGCAAAAGGCGGGGGAGGCAAAAACGCTTCCCCGCCTTTTGCGTTACCCGTCAGTGCACGGGTAACGTCCGAGTTTTTTCAGAAAACTCGGCCGTTCGGCGGAGCCGAACGCGCTGTCCTTGTATAAAAACCCCGAATTCCCTATACTTCCCCCAAACAAAATAAATCACGTCGGCTGCGTTTTGCATATTTCAAACGCGGTCGGCGCGGAAACAGGAGTTTTTATGACAGTTAATGCTCTTAAGCACCCGAAAGCAAAGGCGTGGGTTGAAGAAATCGCCAGGCTGTGCGCGCCGGACGAAGTGTACGTGTGCGACGGCTCTCAGGCGGAATACGACCGCCTGATGAAGAGCCTCGTTGACGCAGGC
>NZ_BBPW01000318.1:0-766 GCF_001028545.1 Treponema endosymbiont of Eucomonympha sp.
CGAAACGCGTTGCTCTCGGTTCTTTCAGGGCGTATTTTTTTTGCGCGGGGGACTTGCGCAAAAATATATTTCGTGCTATAGTTATGGGCGAGGCGGCGCCGTCTGCGTATCTGTGCTGTGCGGGGTTTGATTCCGGTAGTTTCCTCCCCGCTCCGCCCTAAAAGAAAAGCCTTCTTTGTTTTCGTTCATCGGCACGGTGCGGGACGGCGCTGCCTCTTTTTTCTCCTGTTTCCGGGTAACGTAAATGTTTGAGCGCTGTCCCCGCCGATATGCGGAAGCGAAATTCTTCCATGTTGATTTGCATAACGGCGGCGGGCGGCGCTCTTTTTTCAGCGCGGCGCGGCGGTATCCGCGTACAAGCCCCTTTCGTGCTGTATCTTTTGTGCGCGGAGGCTTGCCAAAAGATATATTCTGTGCTATAATCATATACATAGGCTGAGGTGTCGCCGTCTGCGGACTGTGCCGGGGCGCGGCAGCGGAAATGTTCTCCATATCTCCGTTTTCCTAGTCGCTGCCCGCCGAAAGAAGGCGGCGCGGTATCAAAGGACGGCGACGCCTCTTTTTTCTGTTTCTCTATTAAACTAAAGCCCTCTTGCGAAAGCAGGAGGGCTTTGTTGCGTGCGCGCCCGTCAAAGAGCCGTCTCATACGCCTTTTGACTCCCCGCGCGGGCTTCACCACACTGCGATACTTCGTCCTATTGCGGCAAGCTTGTGACCGCGGGCGCGGCCGTTCCCTTTGCCGCCTTGCAAAAATAGGATAAATGCT
>NZ_BBPW01000319.1:0-767 GCF_001028545.1 Treponema endosymbiont of Eucomonympha sp.
TTTATTGAGGCAGACGAGAAGGCTTTGTTGCAGTTTCCACCAGTAGTGCTACCGAGCAGGCTTTGCGGAAATCTGAAAGAAAGAAGCGATTTTGGCTACCGAGAGAGCTTGCCGAGGGTTTCCACCCCCTCCGCCGCCTCAATCTTTCCCTTTTTCAAACCATACACCGTATCCACCCCCTCGTCAACCCGCGTCTCAAGCCTGCTCGGTAGGCACAGTAGGTGCTTATCCGTTTTCGGTTTAGGTTGCTCGCGCCCATATTCGGGCGCGGTATTTGGCTTCTCTTACAGGTCTAGGTTCGCGGGGGAAGCGCTATTTTTTTTGCAAACAGCCAGTCCGCTCGGCAGGCGCAGTAGGCGCTTACCCGTACTGCGGCATATAGGCTTTCGCTCTGCCCGCATATCGCTCGGTAGCCCAACCGGTGGAAACTCCAACAAAACCCGCACAGTAGGTGCTTATCCGTTTTATGGGTCTAGGCGGTTTATTCGCCCTATCGGTTTAGGCGCTCGCGCCCATATTCGGGAGCGGTATATGGCTTCTCTTACAGGTCTAGGTTCGCGGGGAAAGTGCTATTTTTTTTCTGCAAACAGTGAGCCGCTCTCGGCAGGCGTGTCTCCCTGCCCCTTCTTGCAAAGCCCTTGTCCGCTCGCTTCGCGCGGCGGCTGTTTGCTTCGCCTTCAAGCGGGCTTGCTCGGCAGACTGGTGGGTGGAAACCCTCGGCAAGCTCTCTCGGTAGCCAAAATCGCTTCTTTCTTTCAGATTTCCGC
>NZ_BBPW01000320.1:0-765 GCF_001028545.1 Treponema endosymbiont of Eucomonympha sp.
GTTTGTAGCAAGCAAACCCGGTAGCACCCCGCCCTCTATGTTGCGCGAATTGGCTAAGCAAACTCGGCAGCAAGACGTAGGCTTGCGTGTTATACGACATGAACGGGCGCAGCCAGCATAAGGAGCATATATGAACACTTTGGTATCGCCAACACGGAACCCGACGGCGTCAAAACGGACGAGCGCCTCCCGCACAGAACCAAGCTGCGGCGAATATCCTGAAGGCTGGTTCGAACTATTCGGCTCGCTCAAGGACGCGCCGCTGGAAATACCGTCCGAACTAAAATGGGAACATGACGCCCCGCGGGAAACGGCGTGAGCTATTTTCTCGATTCAGACACCTGCGTGTATTATCTGAACGGCGCATATCCCGCGCTTTCCGCGCAGTTCAAAGCAAGTCGCCCGCAGCAGATAAAGATTCCGGCTATGGTTATGGCAGAAATGCTGACCGGGGCGGCGAAAGGGGCGCGGATGACCCGCGGAATATGGGCTCAGTTTGCCGCGCCGTTTGAGATTGTGCCGTTCGGCGGCGCTGCCGCCAGACAGTACGCGGCTGTCCGCGCATATCTGGAGAAAAACGGGGAGAGCATCGGGCCGAATGACCTCGTCATTGCCGCGACCGTATTGGCAAACGGCGGGGTTTTAATAACGCGCAATACCAAGGAATTCAGCCGCGTGCCGCCTCCGGATATTGAGGATTGGACGATATAGCCTTCGCCCCCCGGCAAAAAGCATAGAGGCAAAGGCTTTATGCCCAGCCAGTTT
>NZ_BBPW01000321.1:0-761 GCF_001028545.1 Treponema endosymbiont of Eucomonympha sp.
AATACCGGTTTGAAGACGTCAGCCAATATAATTCGCTGACGCTGGTCTCTTATCAGGCATATACATTTGCAAGCGAGCCAATATCGCTCGACGAAATTATTGAAATATGGAAGAGCATTAAAATATGCGCCGAATCGCCGGTACCATTCCCGCAGGCGGATTCCTTTGCCAGAGTAATTGACTTGCTGTCGATTCTCTTTGAGCGCGGGCTGACCCGCGAAGAAGTAAGCGTGAAATATGAATTTGATCCCCGGCAAACAAATTATTATATCTCGGCGTGCGATTATTTAGGTTTAATAAAGCGGATAAACGCTATAAATGGCGAAAGAGCATATCAATTGTCAGCAGAAGCAAGACATATACTGTCCCTGCGCTATAAACAAAAGAATTTGTCTTTGGTGAAAAAAATATTGGAACGCCCCGTTTTCCATAAAGTATTTGGATATATTGTCAAAAACAGCAGCGTTCCAAGCAAAGGCATTGTATGCGACATTATGAGTAAGTCGGCGCTGCCTATAAACGCAACCACTGTTGGCAGGCGTTCAAGCACCGTTCTCAGTTGGATTGACTGGATTTTACGGCTTACGCATGACGAATTGTAGCCTTGCGGCAGGCGAAAAGAGGAATCCCCGCGCCCGCACTCCGCGCAGCCGTGTCAGCACACGCGCCAAAACGCCTAACGCGTTCGTTCGCGCCGTATACAGTATGGGGCAGAACTATCAAATTACGGCACATAATTTGCAAATTGCAGCAAGGAAATA
>NZ_BBPW01000322.1:0-765 GCF_001028545.1 Treponema endosymbiont of Eucomonympha sp.
GTGTGTTTTCTCAAAACTCTTCGGGACATCCCCATGCAGCCCTACAACCCCGCATAAATACGGTTTGGGCTTTTCCGATTTCGCTCGCCGCTACTTTCGGAATCTCCGGGAGCTCGCGCCCCTTCTTGATTTCTTTTCCCGTGTTACTTAGATGGTTCACTTCACACAGTGTCGCCCTGGCAGTCTATTTTATTCGACTATCGCAGTAACAGGATCACTCCTGTTGGGTTACCCCATTCGGTTATCCCGGGATCACGGGATATGTGCTCCTCCCCCGGGCTTTTCGCAGCTTGTCGCGACCTTCTTCGCCTCACAGCTCCTACAGGCATCCGCCATAAACCTATCTTTCGCTTGACCATATTGTCTTTTCTGCTTCTCACAGCACTGCTTCCGCGCAGCAGCAACTACGCCCAACAAATGCTGTTAAAGCTTATTTCCCTTCCCTAAATATGCAAAAGAACTTCTTAGTGCCCATTCAGAACACTATTTTTTAATTTACTGTTATACTTTCGAAGCATAACATGGGACTGATAAGAATCGAACTTATGACTCCTTCCTTATCAGAGAAGTGCTCTAACCATCTGAGCTACAGTCCCCTGATCTTATAACTATAAGAAAGGGAAGGAAAGAAAGAATAGCGGGATATGTTTCATGACTTGCGGGCATTCTACGTCCGCAAGTCTACCTTTCTCTCAGAAAGGAGGTGATCCAGCCGCACCTTCCGGTACGGCTACCTTGTTACGACTTCACCCTCCTTGCAAAGCA
>NZ_BBPW01000323.1:0-754 GCF_001028545.1 Treponema endosymbiont of Eucomonympha sp.
AACACAAGCGGCGAAAGAGCCGCAATTCTACTCGCTGAAGGAAACTGCCGGGATACTCGGCTGTTCAAAGGCGAACGTCTCTCGGCTGACCAAGCTGGGCAAACTGCCGTGCGTCCGCATAGGCAGTTATCCCCTTTTTGCCCGTGCCTACATTGACGGACTTATAGCGCAGGCTATGGGCACCGCCGCAAGCGGGGAGGTAGCACAATGCTAACCCCCGCACAGAAAGAAGCGGCAGCCTCTGTCGCCAGTGAAGCAATTACCCGACTTATCAACGCCGCGCCCGATTATGGCGAGGTAGGCATAACGCTTACCCTGCACGCGGGGGAGGTACGCCGCGTCTCCGAGCAGTGCGCCCGCACGGTGCAGGGAGGCGCAAAGTGAATTCCCTACACGAAAAGTTGACCGCTAAAGAAGCCATAAAAAGGCGCTGCGCCGACTGCAACGACGTGAAATGCGCAGACGACAGCTGCGAGCTTTTCGGATTGGCAAAGCCTCATAGAGGCGCGGACAGGACAGCGGCAATCCGCCGTTATTGCTGCTGGTGTATGGACGGCAATCCTGTACACCAGTGTTCTTGCGTGAATTGTGCTATTCACAAGTACCGCGGGGCGTTGCAAGGCAACCATAGAATCGATTTTGAGCAGTCAAAACCCGTCACTGTGCCTCCCTCGCGCGCGCGCAAAGGTAAGGTCGATATAAATGACCACCCCGCCAAACAGACGCTCAAAAAACGCGCTATATCGCAAGGTGT
>NZ_BBPW01000324.1:0-751 GCF_001028545.1 Treponema endosymbiont of Eucomonympha sp.
CCCTGGTCCACGCCTTTTTTGTTCTGGGGCAGGTTATAGGGCTGCATAAATTCTTCTTGCAGATACTTGCCAGTGTGGTCGAGTTGAATATATGTATCCATAACAGGCTCCTTATCTATTCCGTATTACATACTACACAATACGGTTTATTTTGCCAAGAGGGGAACCTTCGCTGCCTCCTTAATGATAATCTGTAATCTCGACATTTTCGGCATTATTGTTATTCCAATAGAAACAGACGCGATACTGGTCATTAATTCGTATAGAATGCTGTCCGTTCCTGTCTCCTCTGAGCGCTTCAAGACAGTTCGACAGGGGTATCCTCAAATCCTCGATGACACTTGCGACATGAATAGCGGTCAGTTTGTTGAATGCCCGTGCTTGAATATCCACCGGCAATCTCTTTGACACCGTGCCATTAAAGATTTTCTGAGTTTCCTTATCATTGAATGATTTAATCATCGTCTATATGTCAAATATGACTGAGTCCTGAAAGCGTGTTGTAAATCCCTCGCATCATCCTACTAATCAACCCGCGGAAAAGAAAGAGGGCTGCGATTGTTCCACTCACGCCCCAGTTTTAACCGCCCTAAAGGGCGGGGAATTAAACCCCAAGGGATTAAAGGTAAGCAACGCACCGCTTCCGGCAAATTCCGGCGTTGCCAAACGACAGATAGGTGCGGTATCTTTCCTCTGTATCATCTCTAGCTCTGGAGGTAGTCATGCAGACGGAAAAAGCGGCGCAGAAAGT
>NZ_BBPW01000325.1:0-746 GCF_001028545.1 Treponema endosymbiont of Eucomonympha sp.
CCTGTTGCATAATCGGCTTGGGGTACGTGTCGCGCGGGTCGCGGCTCGGCTTTTGCAGCTCGCCGATAATGTCGTCGACCGTCTGCCGCCCGATTCCGTATTTCTCCCTGAGCTGCTCTTTGAGCAATGCGGGCACGCCGTTTTTCTGCTGCACCAGCGGTAAGACTTCGCGGGCGGCGGCGTAGTTCTCGGGGTGCACCCACGTTTTATCCAGCGGGTCGGCGCTTTCGGGGATTTTGAGGAAGCCGGCGCACTGCTCGAAGGTCTTTTCGCCCATGCCGCCTACTTTTTTCAGGTCTTCACGGCTCGTTATGGCACCGTTCTCGTTCCGGTAGGCGACGATTTTCTTCGCGAGGCCGGAGTTAATGCCCGACACATAGCGCAGGAGCGAATGCGACGCCGTGTTCAGGTTCACCCCGACGCGGTTCACCACGGAGCCGACCACCTCGTCGAGCATTTCGGACAGCTTCTTCTGGTTCACGTCGTGCTGGTACAAGCCCACGCCGATAGACTTCGGGTCGATTTTAACCAGCTCGGCGAGCGGGTCCTGCAGGCGCCGCCCAATTGATATCGCCCCGCGTATGGTCAGGTCGAGGTCGGGGAACTCCTCGCGGGCGGCGTCGCTTGCCGAATAGACGGACGCACCGTCCTCATCGACCACCGCGTATAAGACGCCGGGGAAATGCGCCGTAATGACGCGGGAGTCGATTTCCTGCACTTCGCGTGTGCCGGTGCGGAACCAGGTG
>NZ_BBPW01000326.1:0-1172 GCF_001028545.1 Treponema endosymbiont of Eucomonympha sp.
AAAACCGCTTGTGTATGCTGTTCCAATTCCCGAATTCCGGCGGTATGTCCCTCCACGGAGCGCCCGTGCGCGTCTGCCACGCTACCGCGTTGATAAACAGGCGGTTATCTTTCGCCACTCCCCCGCGTTTCCCTGCCTGTCCGGGCAACAGTTCTTTTATCCGTTCCCACGCCTCGTCGCTTATATCGTGCCGGTGAATGCCTTCATTTCTTTTCATGCTTCTATTTTACCTCTTTTCCTTTATCCAGTCCACACTACCTAGGTAGAGCCTCTGTGCTGTAATACACCCGTATCGGGCTTTGAAACCTGCTCGTGTTTGACTGCCAAACCTGCACGTGTTTCGCGTTACCCTGCGGGTAACGACATAGAGGCAAGCGGCTAGCGGGGCTGCCGAGCGATATGCCAGCTATGATTTATAGCGCTGATTGCCTACCCGATTATAAGAAAAACTGACTAACTTTGCAGTTTTGTTTTTAGCCTGATAAGACCAGAAAACCGCCGCCCTGTCTAGCTTTTTTCAAGCATAAAGAGCCAGCCCCGCAGCGGCTCTCTAGCTGACGCGTTCCCAAATACGTATAGTTATGTTTACCGGGCGCGTTTCTACGCCTGTACCGCTAGTGCCGGTTGTGGCTGTCTCTCTGAAGTATGTAACACGGTCGCTACCGTAGAACACAGCGCCGCTACCGCTGGAATATATCGCCAGCCGATAGTCGTGGCTGTGATCCTGGAGAGCCATATCTTGCACGCCGCTTCCGAACTCAGAAGCGTTTCCGCCTTCAGACCTGAAAAATACACCGGGAAACTCTGTCTGAGAAATGATTATCCAGTTTCCGACGAATAATTCGACCGCGGATTTTTTGTGAGGCAACTGAAAATAAACAAACCCGACCGGCACAAAACTTTTCCCCTCTTCCGAAAATATTTCTCCGCCCACCCGCAAATCCTTTTTAACGCCGAGTCCGCCTGCAACGGTGAGCGCGCCGGTCTCGGCGCTGGTGCTCTGCGTAGCGGATTTTATAGCCGTTTCGCCGTAGAAACCTGCTGGCGCGGGGGAGTGGCGAAAGATAACCGCCTGTTTATCAACGCGGTAGCGTGGCAGACGCGCACGGGCGCTCCGTGGAGGGACATACCGCCGGAATTCGGGAATTGGAACAGCATACACAAGCGGTTTT
>NZ_BBPW01000327.1:0-744 GCF_001028545.1 Treponema endosymbiont of Eucomonympha sp.
GTCGCGCACGAGCGGGAACGTCAGCATGAAACCGGACGTCAGGTCGAATTCGGGCTTGTCCGCCCCGAAGGTATACGACAGCGCGAAACTGTTGAGCCACTGCGCTTCAAAGCCCGAAAGCAGGAACGGGAGGTCATAATTGAACGCCAAGCCGATTATGTTGCTTCCCGAAAGCAGCCCGCCGTCGGTGTTCACGCCGCCGTCCTTTTCATTTTGATAGACGACGTCGAAGTTCATTTCCTGCAGCAAGCCGAGGAAGTTAAAATCCTTCGTCTTGAGCTTCAGCTCAAAGCCGATGTTTGAGTTATATTTGAGATAGGGTACCGTTATGTAATTGTAGGTGTCGGCGGCGGTAATCTCTAGTTCTACCGGAATGACGCCGTATTCGTCCGCCTCGCCGAGGCGTTCCGTCAGGGTGAAGCGCTCAAGCATCCGAATGTCGGTAAGAACCTGCGACAGGAACGCAAGGTACTCGTCAAAGTCCGCGCGGGACGGGAACAGCGTCTCCATATCGACGTCAACCGCGCGCTCCAGCGCGCCTTCCTTCGTCCTGCCCTGTATGTCGTAATGCACCTCGGCAATACGGTACTGCTCGGCAAACGCCGCCGACAGGCACAAAGCGCACAGCGCACCGCACGCAAATATCCGTTTCATTAGCAGTCGCCTCTCCTTATGGAGGATTTGGAGGCGGAAGCGTTCCTTGCGGACAAAGCGTATGACACGAACGAACTGCTCGATATGCTT
>NZ_BBPW01000328.1:0-742 GCF_001028545.1 Treponema endosymbiont of Eucomonympha sp.
CTCGTCGATGATAAGCTCCTCGCCGGAGAAAAGCCCTCTGGTAACAGGCGTTGGTTTCGGCGGCATTCTCTGTGCCGCCTCCGGCGCGGAGAGCGGAGCGGCGGCGACACCTTCCGCGTCAGACGCGGGCACGGAAACCGCGTCGGGTTCGGGCGGCAAAGCGGCGGGGGCGCTTTCCGCCAAGAGGGTTCTGGCGCGCGTAATCACGCTTTCGGGGACGCCCGCGAGCCGCGCGACGTGAATGCCGTAAGACGCGGTGGACGCGCCTTCGCGGATTTTCTTCAGAAACACCACAGTGCCTTCGCGCTCAAGCACCTCAAGGCACAGCAGTTTGCACGCGGGGTGCGGTAGCCGCGTCAGTTCGTGGTAGTGCGTCGCAAAAAACGTCTTGCAGTGCAGCGCATTCAGCAGGTGTTCCGACACCGCTCGCGCAATTGCCAGCCCGTCCGCCGTCGAAGTTCCCCGCCCGACTTCGTCCATAATCACGAGGCTTCGCGCCGTCGCGCTGCGGAGAATGTACGCCGTCTCCGACATCTCGACGAGGAATGTTGATTCGCCCCGCGCCAGATTATCCGACGCGCCCACGCGGCAAAAAATGCGGTCGATAATGCCGATATGCGCCTGTTCCGCCGGCACGAACGAGCCGGTTTGCGCCAGCAGCGCAATCAGCGCGTTTTGCCTTAGGTAGGTGCTTTTCCCCGCCATATTTGGACCGGTTACCAGCGCAAACGTCTTGCCGCTT
>NZ_BBPW01000329.1:0-740 GCF_001028545.1 Treponema endosymbiont of Eucomonympha sp.
CATAAAAGGGAAAAATCAAACGGATATTCTTTTGGTTTTGCAAAAATGTTTGTTTTGGCATTTGCGACCAGCGTTGACGCATTGGCGATAGGAATAACCTTTGCTTTTTTTAAAATAAATATTTTTATGGCAATACTAATAACAGGCATGACGACATTCAGTATATCGACGCTCGGCGTAAAAACAGGCAATATATTGGGAGAAAAATGTAAATCCAGGGCGGAATTTACGGGCGGAGCGGTTCTTGTTATACTCGGCATGAAAATATTACTGGAACATTTATTTTTTCAATAAAAAATCCCCGCCGCAAAACGGCGAGGTATTAAACCCATGCATGAATAAATCTGCATCTGATAAAAGCTTGTTTTTTGAGCCATGCAGGCTTCGAACCTGCGACACACAGATTAAGAGCGGAGGCAATACGCTATACAATAGTATTATTATAGAATGCTTTTTGCGTTTTGTCTATACTTTTTTTGCTTTGTTTATCGCTGTTTTTCTGTCGGTATTCTACATAAGGACAGAGTGCGCATCTGTGGGTCGTGCGCGTAAATCTATGTCTATCATAGATTTATTCCCCTGCGGCAGTGCGGTGTGAGAAAATACGGTGAAAAAGGGCGGTTTTTGCAGTCTGCGGGAAGTCGCCGGGGCATAAAAAACCGCCGCGCTGTGTTGCCGCGGCGGGCGAAAACCGTCTTCAATCCGCTGTCAATCGTATCATAATAAGCCATAAGTGCATA
>NZ_BBPW01000330.1:0-737 GCF_001028545.1 Treponema endosymbiont of Eucomonympha sp.
ATTGGCGAATATGCTCAAAGAAATGAACTTGCGCTATGAAAATGTGTTGTACATTGGAGATGATATAAACGATTACGAAGCGATGAAGAAGTGTAAACTACGCTGTTGCCCATCGAACGCAGTTACTGAAATCAAAGAAATTGCTGATGTTGTTTTACAAACAGCAGGCGGTAATGGCTGTTTAAGAGAAGTCACGGATATAATTTTAGGAAATACAAACATGAAAGATGAAAAAAGTTTTGTAAGCAATCTATGTTCCGGTACATTTTCAGATATTATGGATTCACTGGGTTACAAAAATCAGATAATCACCAATTATCGCCATAATTGGCATGGATTACCGATAGGTTTTATGGGAAGAGCGCGTACTGTCCTGATTGAAACGTATGAGACAGATGACGAAAATATATTAATGGGGCTTGGTTTTTTATCGCAGGTAGGCAAAGGAGAAGTTTTAGTTGTTAAGGGAAGCCAAAAATTTGCTTACTTTGGCGAACTAATGACACGCTTGAGTATCCGGCAAAGGATAGAAGGTATTATTATTGATGGATTAACGAGAGATACGAAGTTTACTCATAATCAATGTCCTTTATCGATTATCGCAAAAGGGTATTCTCCGGTAGATATAAAAGGCCGTGGACGAGTACAGGCTGTTGATGTAGATATACTGGTCGATGGCGTTGAAATCCATAAGGATGATTTAATTTTTGCAGATAACGATGCAATTTGTGTCATTC
>NZ_BBPW01000331.1:0-738 GCF_001028545.1 Treponema endosymbiont of Eucomonympha sp.
GTACTATCCTATTAATGCACGGCAAAAAATAAATTGGCTTAAGAGAAGGATTATTTTTGATATTGAAGAACAGAAAATAATACCGATTTGCTTAAAAATAATTGACGATTTTAAGCCTGATATTATACAGGTATTTGGTTCAGAAAACTGTTTTGGATTATTGGCGCAATATACAGATATACCTGTAGTAATCCATATACAAGGAGTACTCTACGCCTACGCCTACGCCTACTTTCCTCCGGGATATAATAATTCTGATTATCTTCTCTACAACAACTTTAATATACTAGATTCAATAAGGCAAGTATGGAGGGATAAAATATTCAGGATAAAAACAAAAAGAGAGAAAAGAATATTAGAATCCTGCCGCTATTATATTGGAAGAACTAATTGGGACAAGTGTTTAACTCAACTATATAATCAAGAATCAATATATTATCATTGCAACGAGACATTGAGAAATGAATTTAGTAGAACAGAGAACATTTGGCAAATACACAATAGAGATAAAATAATATTAATATCGGTAATTTCTCCGCCTTTATATAAAGGCATAGATTTAATAATAAAGACCGCAAAAATATTAACAGAAAATACAAATATCAATTTTGAATGACACAAATTGCATCGTTATCTGCAAAAATTAAATCATCCTTATGGATTTCAACGCCATCGACCAGTATATCTACATCAACAGCCTGTACTCGTCCACGGCCTTTTATATCTACAGGAAATAGA
>NZ_BBPW01000332.1:0-735 GCF_001028545.1 Treponema endosymbiont of Eucomonympha sp.
CCCGCGAACGGCGTGCGGTCCGGGTTCACCACGTTGCAGAACAAGCGCACCACCCGTCCTTGCTGGGGACGCCACGGAAGGACGGCAAGCGTGTCGGAGTCGGGCGACAGATACAAATCGGCGGCGTTCATGCCCGCAAACCCCCGCACCGACGCCGCATTAAACGAAATGCCCGACTCAAAGGCGTGCTCCAGCTCGTTGGACATTATCGACACGCTTTTGACAAAGCCCAAAATATCGGTGAAAAACAGCTTGATGAATTTGACATCGTTCTCCGCAGTGTATTGCAAGACGTGTTTTCGGGTATACTTCATTTTGTCCTTCTGCACAGATTGTATCTTAAAATGCGGATAGCGGCAATTGCGAAACTGCGCTTGCCTATTTGCCGAGACGGCTTTCCGCAGTTAAAAAAAACCGCTATACTCCCCATATGGTCATAGCTATCGACGGTCCGGCAGGGTCGGGAAAAAGCACGGTTGCCAAACGGATTGCAGGGATTTTAGGGTATGCGTTTCTGAATTCAGGGAGCTTTTATCGCGGCATAACGTTGCTTGCGCTCCGTAATGCGATTAATCCGACTGACGAGCAGGCGCTCACTGCGCTTGCGAAAAGCCTTTCTATAGAATACGCACATTCGTGTCTCGTGATAAACGGCGAGGATGTTGAAGATAAGTTGCATTCTGACGCAGTCGACGCACAGGTGTCCGCCGTATCTGCGGTTGTGCCGCTCCGCCG
>NZ_BBPW01000333.1:0-735 GCF_001028545.1 Treponema endosymbiont of Eucomonympha sp.
TACTGCGGGAGCTTTTTTAGCCTATCGGTGTTTAGAATTCATCCGGGATGATATATGCTTTCAGCAGCAGAATGTAAAAATTGTCGGCATGGGAAGCGGTTTGGCATGGTCCACGCTTGGGTCTACCCACCATACAACCGAAGATATTAGTGTACTGCGTGCGCTGCCGGGTCTAACTATATTTTCACCTGCCTGTCCATCGGAAGTACAAAATGTCGTACGCGCCGCCTATGATATTAAAGGGCCGGTATATATTCGTTTAGGATGGGAATGGGGGTGAACCGGAGATATACCATGAGTCTCATCCTTTTAGCGTTGGGAAAAGCATTGAAATAAAACCGTGCCGTGATATTGCCATATTTTCCATGGGAAGCATTCTGCCGGAAGTTGTAAGTGCCGCTCTAAAACTTCAGGAGCGCCATATTAACGCGAGGGTCATTAATGTACATACCTTAAAGCCTATAGATAAAGAAGCGGTGATTAAAGCCGCATCAGAGACACGCATATTATTTTCAGTGGAAGAGCATACTGTTTTTGGCGGTCTGGGTGGCATAATCGCTGAAATACTGGCGGAAACGGGAGCAGGGGTTAAACTGAAACGGATAGGGCTGCCCGATTCCTTTGCGGCAGGGTATGGGAGCGTCCAAGATGTACGGCGTATGAATTGCTTGGATAGTGATAGTATTTTTACCGTCATTTATAAATCCATTGAGGGAGAAATATGAGCATAAACTC
>NZ_BBPW01000334.1:0-734 GCF_001028545.1 Treponema endosymbiont of Eucomonympha sp.
ATTTATTCTTTTTGAGATTATATGTTCCCTATATTTTTAGGGCAAATGTCGCTTAACGTGAAAGGTTTATGCCGCGTCGCAGACTGCGTCTGTCCCCGCAGCCTTTTATGACAGCATAAAACCTTCCAGCATATTTGTCAAACATTTTTCCGCAGAAAGGCGGCGGCAGGCATGGTTCCCGCCGCTTTTCTTATGCCCGGACACGGCGCGTAATCAGACGATTTTGCTTCAAAAGGTATACCTTTTGCCATAGAAGGTGTACCTTTCACTCTAAAAGGTACTCTTTTTGCTTCAGAAGGTACACCTTTTAACTCGGAAGGTATACCTTTCAACATAGAAGGTACACCTTTTACTTCAAAAGGTACCTTTTTTGCTTCAGAAGGTATACCTTTTAACAAAGAAGGTACACCTTTCAGTATAAAAGGTATACCTTTTAGAGCATGATTAGGCGAATCCACGCCCGCAGCTTTGTGCGCTGCCTCTCTGCCGGGTTTTTTCAGAAAATGCGGACGTTCGGCAAAGCCGAACGCTTCAGATGCTCGTCCCTGCCGGAATGACGGCGTTTTTTCTGATAACGATGATATTGTCCGCTACGTATGCGCCCGGGACGGCGGCGTATTCGCCGCTGGGATATGTTTTGCCGCTCACGCCGATATGGCAGTAATCGCCGATTCGGGCGTTCTTGTCGATAATCGCGTTCGCAAGCCCGGAGCGCTTCCCGATTCCGATATGCG
>NZ_BBPW01000335.1:0-733 GCF_001028545.1 Treponema endosymbiont of Eucomonympha sp.
ATTGACGGCGCGCCTGTCGGTTATGTCATTTGGGAGCTGCGGAGCAACAACGTGGCGTTCGGCTATTTTCTTAAGACACTGGTGCCAAACTTGAGTGTGTATTTGTATTATATACTCGCCAAGAATTATCTATCCGATGCAGCGTATTTGAACGCGAATGAAGATATGGGCAAACTCGGTCTGCGTACCTTTAAGACCCATATGGGCAGATATGCTTTGTGGCGAAAATATATGTGTACCTTTGAACACGGAAGCGCTGAATGCGCTTGACGCATGAAGTCCGCTTATATAGAATAAAGACTTATGACGATACAGAAACAAATAATCGCGCTCTTTGTCGCCGCCGCGCTGAGCAGCGCGGTATATATCTGCGCCGCGAGGCTGCCGCTTGAAGCGCAGCTGCACCTTAGACCGGATTGGCTTCTGGACACTACGGTAACAGATGCGGGGTGTGTCTCCGGCGAACTGCTCCCCTACAAAACCGGGCAAAACATAGGGTATTTTACGAGCGGCGGGCGCGTCGTTTCGCGGTTCCCGTATTCCTTTGACGCTGCGATTTCACCGTTTTACTGCGCGCCGTATGCAAAGGACGCGCGGGACACAGTTTTTTACGACCGCAACGGCAAACAGGCGGGACATATCGGCGGAAGCGGTTTCCCGTATTTCGACGAAGAGCGCATATTCCTTTTTCACCCCGACGGAGCGTCGTTTTCACAGTGCAACGGCGACGGTT
>NZ_BBPW01000336.1:0-731 GCF_001028545.1 Treponema endosymbiont of Eucomonympha sp.
CTTCGCGGCTTCCAGCACGGAGGCGACGTCGCTCCGCGTCAGCCCCGCCCCGATTTTCATGATTCGGTCGGCAATATCGCCCGCCGTGTATGACCTTACGTTGACGACCTGCGCCCGTATGTCCCCCTCGGCTTTGGTCAGTTCGTTGTCCTCAAGCGTGTACTCAAGCATGTTTCTTCCTCTATAGTGTTGCGTATGTTAAAACTGCCGCCATCATAGCGCTTCCCGGGGAAGATAGATAACGGCAGGGGGCATTCGCGCCGATAGCGGGGGAAGCACCCGCGGACTTCAGCCTTGTTTTTCGGGCGGCGTTGCGCCTGAGGAGTCGCGGCGCCGGAACCTCTTGACAATACAGAGCGGCGCGTGATATGTTCCCTCCGCCAGGTGAACAGGGGCTGTGTTTGTGCAGACGGTTTTTGATTTGGTGGGAAACACGCCGCTTGTCGCGCTGCGGAGAATCTCTCAGGGATTAAACGGCGTGTCGCTTTTCGCAAAGGCGGAGTTTCTTAATCCCAGCGGGTCGGTAAAGGACCGTGCGGTAAAGGCGCTCATTCTGAGCGGCATTGAACAGGGACGCTTAGTCGGCGGAAAAACCATCGTTGACGCGACAAGCGGCAACAGCGGCATTTCTTACGCCATGTTTGGCGCGGCAGCGGGGTTTCCGGTAACGCTGTACGTGCCCGCCAATGCCAGCCGCGAGCGGAAGGCTATGATGCGGTATTTCGGCGCGG
>NZ_BBPW01000337.1:0-730 GCF_001028545.1 Treponema endosymbiont of Eucomonympha sp.
GTTTTATGTTCATCATATACCTCTGTCGTGGGCGCTCCGAATGGAAGCGAACCCGTTCCCTTTCTCTCCCGCTCGATAAGCCCGCCCGACGCTTGCCTCCCGCCCGTATCGGGGTTTCCGCCCCTCGGCGAAGCGCCCGGCGGGTTCCGCCTACCGCCCCCGTCTCCGCGCAAGTTCAAGCCCCTTTTTTGCAAGCGCGTCATTCGGGTCAAGCTTCAGCGCTTGGGTATAATCCGCGATAGTCCGGTCATAGTCACCTCTGAAGTAATAGGCAGCGCCGCGGCTACGGTAGGCTGTCGCGTCATCCGGGTCGAGTTTGATTGCTTGGGTAAAATCCGCGACCGCTTGGTCGTAGTCGCCCTTTTTGGCATAGGCGTTGCCGCGGTTATAGTAGGCTGCCGCGTCATTCGGGTCGAGCCTAATCGCTTGGATATAATCCGCGACCGCCCGGTCGTAGTCGCCTTTTTTGGCATAGGCAATGCCGCGATTATTGTAGGCTGACGCATTGTTCGGGTCGAGCTCGATCGCATGGGTATAATCCGCAAGCGCACCGTCGTAGTCGTCTTTGCTAAGATAGGCACTGCCGCGGTTATAGTAGGCTGCCGCGTCATTCGGGTCGAGCCTAATCGCTTGGGTATAATCCGCGACCGCCCGGTCGTAGTCGCCTTTTTTGGCATAGGCAATGCCGCGATTATTGTAGGCTGACGCATTGTTCGGGTCGAGTTTGATT
>NZ_BBPW01000338.1:0-729 GCF_001028545.1 Treponema endosymbiont of Eucomonympha sp.
GGGAAGCGCCGAAGGGAGTTTTGCGCTCCATTCGCCGACGCACAACCCTTCGGCGTAGAGCAGGTCGGCCGCCCCCAGATTGATGAAATCGGCTTCGGAACCGAGCCGATACATATCCATATGATACAGCGGCATACGCCCTGCGTATTCGGAAATAATCGTGAATGTCGGGCTGGTAAGCGTTTCGGCGACGCCCAGCGCACGGGCGACGCCTTTGGCAAACGTCGTCTTCCCCGCGGCGAGCGCGCCCGAAAGCGCGACAACGTCGCCGCGCCGCAAAAACGAGCCGATTTTCTCGCCGAGACGGACAGTCTCTTCAGCGGTATGCGTGGCAAACTGAAGCATGAAAGGAATATAGCATAGAGCCGCCGTTTTGTCAGGGTTTCGGGGAAAGGCAGCGGGGCGGCGTAGACAAAAAAACGCCGTCAAAAGATTGACGGCGTTTTTAGCAGGGAGAGGACTTGAACCTCCGACCTCCGGGTTATGAGCCCGACGAGCTGCCAACTGCTCTACCCTGCGTCGTTATGACAATAGCTTACCGGATTTCCGAAATCGTGTCAAGCGGAAAACGCCCTGCGGACGATATTTTTTCCGCATATCCGCCTGCTAGGCAGTGTGGACTAAAGAAAGGAAAAGAGGTAAAATAGGAGCATGAAAGGAAATAAAGGCATTCACCGGCACGAGATAAGCGACGAGGCGTGGGAACGGATAAAAGAACTGCTGCGCGGT
>NZ_BBPW01000339.1:0-729 GCF_001028545.1 Treponema endosymbiont of Eucomonympha sp.
CAAGGTGCGCGCCGATTCGGGCGGGTATGCGAGCCGGACGGGCTACGTGTGGCGAGGCTGGAACACCAAGCCGGACGGCAGCGGCGACACCTACCGCGCCGACGACTGGATTGTCATAACGAAGAGCATATCGCTCTATGCCCGCTGGCGGAAGCCGGAGGAACTGCACCCGGGCTACCCGATGAACATGACCGGGACGCGGACAATCCTCGACAAAGACTTCGTCGCGGCAAACTCGCCCAAACCCGTCGAAAGGCTGACGACAGACGAAATCGTCGCGCGGGCGAAAGCCGAGCGTCAAAAGTATTTTGACGCGCTCGACGCGGAACAGACCCCTCCTCCCGTCCGCGAGCCGTGGA
Source organism: Treponema endosymbiont of Eucomonympha sp. (assembly GCF_001028545.1). Classification (NCBI taxonomy): domain Bacteria; kingdom Pseudomonadati; phylum Spirochaetota; class Spirochaetia; order Treponematales; family Treponemataceae; genus Treponema; species Treponema endosymbiont of Eucomonympha sp. Next base: position 360 of record NZ_BBPW01000339.1, read on the forward strand.
TATTCAAGACCGAGCGGGACCGCTGGATTGGCAGGCTCCTGTATGTCGCCCTGCTCGGAGGCATCATCTGGGCGCGGCATTACCATTACAGCGAGCGGGGACAATTAGCTGCACGCCTCCGCTGGCATAAGCGCAGGGAAAAAGAACGCCGCAAGGTGAACCAAATCGAAGGCTCCGGCGGCGCGAAAGACAGCGCGAAGAATCATGCCGCCAAGAGCCTCGCCGATGCAACGACACAGACCAAAGATTCCGGCGGCGGCACAAAAAAGGAGGCGTAGCGCATGGCAGTGAAGGCGATTTTTCCCGGGTCGTTTGATCCGCCGACATTCGGGCACCTCAACCTTAGCGAACGATTTTTCGGAACTGCTGA
>NZ_BBPW01000340.1:0-728 GCF_001028545.1 Treponema endosymbiont of Eucomonympha sp.
GCGGCGGACAGACAAATAGACGAGGCGGTGTATCGGCTGTATAGTTTGGGCGCGGAAGAGATTAAGGCGGTGGAGGAGGAGGGCGCTACCTGACCGGCACGCCCGCCGACGCGGATATACCGGTTTACCGAGGCGAACGAGAAGGCTTATTTGAAGTTTCCACCAGTAAGGCTACCGAGCGGGCTTTGCGGGAAGCTGAAATACTGGCTGATTCGGCTAACGCACCGATATGCTGGTAATTGAAAGCGGCTGGCACTATGCCCGTCCTCGATTTATTCAAGAGCGTCGACAAAGCAGCCCGCGATAGACTTGCCGCGCTTGTAGATAAGATGCTTGGGTTAAAGCGCAGGGAACACGAGGAACCGAACCCGCAAGTGCAAACGGTGATAGCGCGGCAGATTGGGGCGGTAGGGAAGGATGAAGGCGCTGCCTGATCGAACCGGCACCAGCAAGCGTGAACCGGGCACGATAGCCTTTGCCTCCATGCCGGGTTTTCTGAAACCCCGTTCGGCAAAGCCGAACGCTTCAGATGCTCGTCCCTGCCGGGATGACGGCGTTTTTTCTGATAACGATGATATTGTCCGCAACGTATGCGCCCGGGACGGCGGCGTATTCGCCGCTGGGATATGTTTTGCCGCTCACGCCGATATGGCAGTAATCGCCGATTCGGGCGTTCTTGTCGATAATCGCGTTCGCAATCCTGCAGCGCTTCCCGATTCCGATATGCG
>NZ_BBPW01000341.1:0-746 GCF_001028545.1 Treponema endosymbiont of Eucomonympha sp.
CTCTAGGTAGTGTGGACTGGATAGGGGAAAAGAGGTAAAATAGAAGCATGAAAAGAAATGAAGGCATTCACCGGCACGATATAAGCGACGAGGCGTGGGAACGGATAAAAGAACTGCTGCCCGGACAGGCAGGGAAACGCGGGGGAGTGGCGAAAGATAACCGCCTGTTTATCAACGCGGTAGCGTGGCAGACGCGCACGGGCGCTCCGTGGAGGGATATACCGCCGGAATTCGGGAATTGGAACAGCATACACAAGCGGTTTTGTCGCTGGCGGGATAAGGGAATATGGAGAACGCTGGCGGACGCCGCAATAGGCGAGCCTGCCGGGGATATCTTTATGATAGATTCGACGTATATCAAGGCACACGCGGACGCATGCGGGGCACAAGGCGGCAGTCAGGACATTAGTCGCACAAAAGGGGGCTGAACAGCAAATTGCACTTGGTAGTCGACGAGTACGGGATGCCGGCAGGCGGCATTGTGACAAGCGGTACTGTCGCGGACTGTAGCCAGGCGCCTCTCCTTATGGAGGATTTGGAGGCGGAAGCGTTCCTTGCGGACAAAGCGTATGACACGAACGAACTGCTCGATATGCTTAAGGAAGCGGATATAACAGCCGTCATCCCTCCGGTTAAAAGCCGGAAAGAGCAAAGAGCGTACAGTCATGAACTGTATCGGGCGCGGCACGTCATTGAAAACGTCTTCCGCGCCCTCAAACGCTGGCGCGGAATCGCTACGCGCTACG
>NZ_BBPW01000342.1:0-728 GCF_001028545.1 Treponema endosymbiont of Eucomonympha sp.
GCAGTCTGATCCGAATACCCCCGAGCGCGGCATAGGGTGAACGCGACAAACGCGTTGATTCCCAGCCCGCTCGCGAGCGCGATCGGCACGTTGGCGACAAACGCCATAACGACGGTCGCCAGTGCCGCCGAGATGGCGGTAGCGGTAAACACCGCGGCGGGCAGCATTCCGGCGGCGCTCATCATGCTGGGCTGGAGCGCCAGAATGTACACCATTGACAGGAAGGTTACCGTGCCGCCGACAACCTCCGTTCTGACGCTCGACCCGCGTTCCTTGATGTGAAAGAACTTGTCCATAGTCCCTCCCCCTCTTGCATCGTGTATGTGGCATATCTCCGCACGGGCATAACTTTTATGCTTTTTGGGGTTTTTGTCAATAATGCGGGGGAAACGGCGCTCGGCAGCAATGCGGCGTATTGACAGGGCAAGCGTTTTTTTATATCGTTATCGGCATAAAAGGAATCCATGCTGTATGCTGTATGATTCTTATCATAACAACGGTTGCTCGGAAATGTCCGTTTCTCGAACAACCGTCAGAAACCACGGAATGCAAAGTGTTTCGTGCAGTTTGTATGAGCAAGTCAAATATCTATGAGCGGCGGCAGCGCCGTAACGAGCGAGCCGTCCGCGTTGCGTTCCAGTTTGGCGGGGCGCTTTCCCAGCGCGACTTTCGTTTCCATAGGCTCGCGGCGCCGGTCGATAGACGGGTTCGTTACCTGATGAGTGTCT
>NZ_BBPW01000343.1:0-728 GCF_001028545.1 Treponema endosymbiont of Eucomonympha sp.
ATAAACGGGGTTCGCGGGGGAGCGGGCGGCCCGCAGGCGTGTGCGGATTCCGCGGCGCTGCTGCCGAATACGGCGCCGGATTCAGCGGCCGGTTTCGCCGTCCGGCGGGCTCTTCCGTATATTGTCCGGCGCCGCGCTGACGAACTGGTACGAGTCGCCGGTCGAAAAATCCTGCGCAACGCGGACCGCTTCGTCTATGGTTATGAGCGGGTGAATGTCTTTTGACGGAGCAGGGCGCATGCGCTGATTCGGGGCGTGGCGGCGTCGGCTTTGCCGCGAGCCGCATACGGCAAAACCCGTATGCTTTTCACCCGCAGGCAAAATTCTCTCTTACGCATAGGTCGGGAAACCCGAACGTTCGGCGCGGAACAGTGCTGGATAGAGTAAGGATATATCGTGGACAAATTGCTGTTTTTATGCGCCGCCTCTTTAGCGCTCGGCGCTTCCTGCTGTGCCGAAGATAAAAACAAAGCGGGCAGAAACACCCTTGACCCGACGGACGCTTCCGCCGTCCCGGCTGCTTTGCGAGAGGCGCCTCCCGAACTGCAAAAACTCCGGCGGGCGCTCGCCGCGCTCCCCGCGCGGACTCAGGGCGGCATTGCGAACGGCGACCCCGCCGAATTCCTCGCGGATTTGCGGGCGGCGCTGGACGCCGACACCGAAGACCTGCTCCGCTTGGCCGACAAGCGGCACGCGCTCCCCGACGGGTATGCTGCCGAAGACCCCGT
>NZ_BBPW01000344.1:0-727 GCF_001028545.1 Treponema endosymbiont of Eucomonympha sp.
TTCAAGAAAATCGAAAATAGTCTTTCCGTTCAGGGCGATAGCCGGCTGGGGAAACGAAAATCTCTGCGTGGCGGCATTGTTTCTCCTTATCTCCTATTTTGTCCTGAAACGGCATAAAAAAGAACCGCTTGCGCTTTTTGAAGTGTTCGGCGCGGCAGTGCTTTTAATCGGTTTTGCGCTCCTGCTGTTCTCGCCCGGCACTCATTACCGAGGCACTACCGTCGAATTAAAAGCGCAGTTCAGCCCCCTTGCGTGGTTTTTTCGGCAAATCGCGCTCGCCGCGTGGCGTTTTTTGAAAGCGGCTATATTCCGGCAGGGGCGGCGGCAGCCGTGGGCGCTGAACTGCTGTCCCGCCAACGGAAAACTTCGACGCGGTCGCTCTGCTATACGCGGCGGCAGGGTTCGCGGCATTTACCGCAATGGCGGTAAGCCCAGAATTTCCGACGCGCGCATCGTTCACCGGCGTGGTATTTCTGTGCGTCGCCTTGCTTTCTTTGGCGCGGCGGCTGGAAGTGCAGGGACAGATTAAACAAAATTTCCCCGCGCTCTATGCATTCGCGCTCGGCGCTTTTTTGTTTTCGTTCGCGTGCGCGACGAAAGACATTCGGGAAATACACGTAAAATGGAAACAGCGGGCTGAATATATTTTAGCGCAAAAAGAAAAAGGGGTGCTGGACGTAGAGATACGCGAGCCGATTCCGACGTCGGTTTTGCTGGGGAACAAATA
>NZ_BBPW01000345.1:0-724 GCF_001028545.1 Treponema endosymbiont of Eucomonympha sp.
GCGGAGGCGTATCTGAACACGCCGAGCCTGTTCAGCCTTGACGCGTCGTAAGCGGAATTCCGCCTCAAACGCCCTTCCCGCTGCGGACGACGGCAACCGCGCCGACAGGTGGGCGCCGCCGTCTGGCGGTAGTCGGACGGCATATGTGCGACCCGTAATACCGGGTAAGCGGCTACTGCGGCTAGCGAGCGGTATACGGTCAGTTTCCGCCCGAGAGCCTATGAACAGCCCTGCCGAAGACGCAGAACAAAGAGGGCAACGCTCCCTGTCGAACAAGGGTTTCGCGCGGCAGACTCCGTGTTCCGCGCTTGAAAAAAGCGCGGATATGTGCTTGAATAGCAAACTTAAACCTTTCGGAAACGAAACTAGTACACATTTACACTGGGTGTGGCTGTGTGCCCGAGCATATTCTCAATAGGAGGAATAGTATGGCGGTACAATTGACGGCGGCAACATTTGACGCCGAAGTCTTGCAGAGCACGGAGCCGGTTCTGGTGGATTTTTGGGCACCGTGGTGCGGCCCGTGCCGCTCGCTCGCGCCCGTTATTGAGGAAATCGCGGCGAGCCAGAGCGGCGTCAAAGTCGGCAAGATAAACGTTGACGAAGAGCCGTCGCTTGCCGAGCGTTTCGGCGTGCAGAGCATTCCGACGATAATGCTGTTCAAGGGCGGGCAGGAAGTAAAACGTTCGGTCGGCTCAAAGACAAACGCGGAATTGCTGGCGTT
>NZ_BBPW01000346.1:0-724 GCF_001028545.1 Treponema endosymbiont of Eucomonympha sp.
GACCAGGCACAGCACGAGGCTGACAATCAGCACGTGTGTGCGCGTCTTGCCGGACAAGCCTATAGACAGGAACACGACGATGAACACGATAAGCGGGAACGAAAACTTCTTGTAGTACTGCGAGCGCGCCTCGGCGGACGGCAGCCCCGCGCGCGAAAGCCGCCCGACGTATTCCTTCGCCTCCCGCACCGGCACGCTCTCGACGGACACCGTGTTGTTCCTGAAGGTTGCCGGCGGTTCGGTCAGCCGCGCGCGCACCGAATCCTCCACCTCGCCCGTTCGTATCGTCTCCCCCTCCGCCGTGTACTGCGCCGCTTCGGAGAAAACCCACGCGCCGTCCCGCCATTCCGCCGAGTCCGCGCGGATAATCGCGCGCAGGGCTTTGTCCTCCCCGCGGATTACGACGAAGAGGTTCAGCAGGCTCTGAGTCGCCTCGTCATAGCGGTCGGCTTTGTATATGACGTTCCCGCGCTCGGAGATAATCACCGGCTTGTCGAGGTCGAGCGACTGCACCTCGCCTATGAGCGAGTCCTGAAGCGCGAGCTTCTTCGCGTACCACGGCACCACGAGCGCGTCGTCGAAGCAGAACATGCCGAGGCTCATGAGCAGCGAAAGCGCCAGAAGCGGCGCGGCGAATTTGAACAGCGGTATGCCCGAACAGAATATGGCGAGCAGCTCGTTCTGCGCGTACAGCATGCTCAGCGTATAGGAAGACGCGAACAGA
>NZ_BBPW01000347.1:0-720 GCF_001028545.1 Treponema endosymbiont of Eucomonympha sp.
ACGCTTGCGGTGAACAGCATAACGGCTGACGGCAAAGTTGCGGTGACGGTGTCGAAGGCGGGGTACGCGTTTGAGCCGAAGTCGCAGTCGGTGCTGGTATTCTGTCCGCCGACCGAGCGGCCGTCTGCCGCGGTAACGTTCCAGTTCCTTACGGCAAACGGGTCGGCAACGGAAACCACGACGGCGCTGACGCTGGCGTTCAGAGAAACCATAGAGGGGCTGACGGCGGACGACATTACGCTTGAAGACCCCGACGGCGCCGGCATTCGGAAAGGCGCGCTGTGGGCGAGTGCCGCCGACTCCTATTCGAAAGGCGTGTACGCGCTCGCGGTGAGCGGCTTCGCCAAAGACGCCGCCGTTACGGTGCGGGTGCAAAAGGCGGGGTACGCGTTTGCGCCGCCTGCGCTCACGGCGCAGGTGCGCTACGTGCCCGCGCCGACTGTCGCGGTGCGGTTCCAGTCCCTTACGGCGGACGGCGGGGAAACGGCGGGCACGACGAAGCTGACGCTCGCCTTCGACAAAGCCATAGAGGGACTGTCTATGGAAGACATTACGCTCACAGACCCCGAGGGCACCGGCATTGTCCTTCCGGCACAGCAGTTTATAGCAGAGAACGGCGCGTATACGCTCGCGGTGAGCAGCGTCGGCACAACCGGCCACGTCGTGGTGAAGGCGGCGAAGGCGGGGTACGCGTTTACGCCGGACACGCAGTCGGCGCGG
>NZ_BBPW01000348.1:0-719 GCF_001028545.1 Treponema endosymbiont of Eucomonympha sp.
CGGCAAATCGGGTGAAGGCGAAACGCCGAAGCTGGGCGACCACGTGTATGTGGTCGGCGGCGGCAACACTGCAATGGACTGTGCCCGAAGCGCGGTTCGCGGCGGCTCGAAGGCGACCGTCTTGTACCGGCGCGGACGGGAAGAAATGCCGGCAAACGATATCGAAATCGACGAAGCGGTGCACGAAGGGGTCGTGTTCGAGTATCTGACCGCGCCCGTGAAGATTGAGGAAAAAGGCGGCAGGCTCTTCATGACGCTGGTCAAAATGGAACTCGGCGAGCCGGACGCTTCCGGCAGGCGCAGCCCCAAGCCGATCGCGGGGTCGGAATACGCGGTCGAGGCGAGCGCCGTCGTCAGCGCAATCGGGCAGCAGGTGCTTCCCGGCATAGCCAGAGAGCTGGGGCTTGAGACCGCGCGGAACGGTGCAATCGCAGCGAACCCCGACACCTTCCAGACGGCGCGTCCGGGCATATTTGCCTGCGGCGACTGCCAGACTGGCGCAAACATTGCGGTGCGCGCGGCAGGCAACGGGCGGAAGACGGCATACGCGGTAAACCAGTACCTTCGCGGCGAAGAGGTAGCCGGAGAGCCGTGGCGGTTCAATTCGTCTATGGGTCCGCTCGGCACGGTAAGCGAGGACCTGTTTGCGGACTATGTCAAAACGCCGCGAATCAAAATGCCGGTCATCGGGGACGCCGAGCGGAAGAGTACCGAAAAAG
>NZ_BBPW01000349.1:0-715 GCF_001028545.1 Treponema endosymbiont of Eucomonympha sp.
AATTCGGCGGTCTGTACGGTCGGTGCGATGAAGTCAAATACCGTTGTTGTTTCGGGTAACGTAACGGGAAATATACAGGCAGCTTCGCTGCTTGAGATGCGAAACGGTGCGCAGATAGTCGGCGATGTTATCACAGTAAAACTGAGAATTTGTGATAACGTTGATTTTCGCGGGCAGGTTTCTATGGTTGATGCGCCGTCGGAAACATCAGATATTTGAGTGTTTCGTCCGCCGAATGCAAACAGCCGCTCTCGAAAGCGTTGAAACAACCAAAAACAGATTTAGCTTGAGCAAAAATTTAGGTTAGTTCTCGCTCAGACCTTACGGAATGCACTTCGTTTCGCGGTTTTAATGGCTTTGTTCGGAAAGCTAAATTTTCCGAATAATAAAATCTCCGCTACAAAGCACAGGATTGCTCGGTAGCCCCGGTAAATGCTTATCCGCCCTATAGGTTTCCCGCCCCCGGCAAGCCTTCTTGATAACCACGGTAGGTTCTTACCCGTATTACGGCTATAGGCTTTCGCCTGTCGGCATATCGCTCGGCAGGCACGGTAGCCTCTCGTCCGCCCTATGGCTTCCGCCTGCAACTAATCCTTCACGGCAGCCGTGGTAAATGCTTACCCGTAGTACGGCACAAAGGCTTTCGCCTGTCGGTCGGATTGCTCGGTAGCCTTACTGGTGGAAACTTCAGCAAAGCCCGCTCGGTAGCGCCGGT
>NZ_BBPW01000350.1:0-717 GCF_001028545.1 Treponema endosymbiont of Eucomonympha sp.
TACGCTAACCAACTGCGCTATTGCCCGATATTACATAGAATTAGCACTGTTTTATACGTTCACCATGAGGCCTTAAAATAAGGCAGATATTGTTATAGTAGTTTATTGCATTTTATTTGTCAAGCGTGTGTTCGGGTACCACTATCCGCGTCTTTTTTCAGCGGGTTTTGCAATCTGCGGGTTTCTTCATTTGATTCATGCCTCCCATTTTATCTCTTTCCCCCCATTCAATCTGCACTCCCTACGGGTCTTCGCCCTTCAGTAAGTCCGCTCGATAGGCTCGTGGGCGGAAACCCTCGGTGAATATCGCTCGGTGGTCTCGGTAAATGCTTATCCATATTTCGATACATAGGTGTCCGCCTTTATTCCGCGAGTTTGCAAAGCAAACTCGGTAGCACGCTACGGCGTGCGACAGTTCCTTCAGGAAACTTGGCAGATAGGTAAGACCCGTGCCCCGCATTTGAAACACGGGCGTATCAGCTTCCCGCCCTTGCAGGGGTTCGACACTACCCTTTGTGTGCGCCTCACACTACTCCTTGCAGAAGCTCGCCGCAAACTCGGCACAGAGGCTGGGATTGGGGCGGCGCGGGACTGTCGAGGGGCACGGGCGGCTTGCTGCTGATGTGGGCGGCGGGCGTCATCAAAGGCGCTTGCTATGCGCGGAATCCCCCGCTACAATGGCGCACACGGAGGCTTTATATGGCAGCAGAACAGGCG
>NZ_BBPW01000351.1:0-715 GCF_001028545.1 Treponema endosymbiont of Eucomonympha sp.
GGGACATAATCGAAAGCCTCGCGCTCCGCGACCCCTACACGCTCGCCGTTGGCATAGACCGGCCGAATCTCTACTTTGAGGTGCAGGCGCCCGCAGACAAAATGGACGCGCTGCTCGCCTACCTCCGCAGGAACGGCGGCAAAAGCGGAATCGTGTACTGCGCCACGCGGAAGACGGTCGAGAAAGTCGCCGCGCGGCTCGGGCGGGAAGGCTTCGCGGCGACGCGCTACCACGCGGGGCTGTCCGGCGAGGAGCGGAAGCGCAATCAGGACGATTTCCTGTACGACCGGAAGACGGTCATGGCGGCGACGAACGCCTTCGGAATGGGCATAGACAAGCCGAACGTGTCGTTCGTCGTGCACTACAATATGCCCAAAAACATAGAGAGCTACTGTCAGGAAGCGGGGCGGGCAGGGCGCGACGGCGAACGCGCCGACTGCGTCCTGCTTTATTCCGGCAAAGACGTCAGGCTCAACAGGTTCCTTATCGAGAATAGCGGTTCGGGACGCGGGGACGGCGGGAAGTCGCCCGATAGCACGGCGGCGGAAGCGCAGAAGCAGCGCAGCCTTGAGCTTTTGAAACAGATGACATTCTACAGCACGACGACGGACTGCCTCCGCGCGTTCATCCTGCGCTACTTCGGCGAAACCGCGCCGGGCTACTGCGGCAAGTGCTCGAACTGCGCCGCGCATTTTGAGCCGAGCGACGTTACCCT
>NZ_BBPW01000352.1:0-712 GCF_001028545.1 Treponema endosymbiont of Eucomonympha sp.
AATAATCGCGGCATTGCCTATGCCCTCAAGAGCGACTACGACCGGGCTATCGCGGACTGCACTCAGGCAACAAAGCTCGACCCGAATCTTGCAGAAGCCTACGTTATCCGCGCCGCCGCCTATGGCAGCAAGGGCGATTACGACCAAGCGGCTGCGGACTTTTCCAAGGCTCTCGGCATAGACCCGAACAACGCGGACGCAAAACAAATGCTAGAAATCATACGGAGACAGGGACGGTAAGGGGCTATGCGTTTTTGTTCTGCGCTGCGCTCGATCCGCTCACGCTGGGAACGGCGCTGCCTTTTGCCGGTTTGAAAGACGACAGTATTACAGGAGACGTGTTATGGAATATGAAAACAAAAGGATAACCGACGATGAATACCTGAAACCCTATGAAGAGTATACGAGAAAGGATGAGTGTAAGAGTGCGTGTAAGAAAAGAGCGGCATTACAAAATGCGTTTGCTACCCGTAAGTTTGAAATCGGACTGTATTGGAAGCGCACCGCTTATTTTTGGTTTTTTATCAGCGCTATCTTTGTAGCGTACTATCATGTGGTAACAAACGCGAAGTTGTATACCCAAAAAGAAACGTTTCCTTTGCTTTTAGCCGCACTGGGCGTCTTTGTGTTAAATTTGACAATATGCGTTCTAGTTCTTGTATGTCAGGACTGTTATTTTGCACTGTATGTAATACAGCATTATCAGCGGATA
>NZ_BBPW01000353.1:0-713 GCF_001028545.1 Treponema endosymbiont of Eucomonympha sp.
CATCATTCTTTGATGATTTTGCCGTGTATGCCCTTAAACCGGATGCTCACATTCGGCGCGACCGGTACAATCGCTCCTGCGTCAATATTTTTTCTTTCCCCTTCCGCCGGAGTCATAAGCCATGAATCCGGTGAAAGATTTTTTATCCCCCACAAAGAGGGCTTGTTTTTGTTCACGATAACTTCCCCGGTTACGGTATCGTAATCATCGCTGCCGTCCACAGTATGACACGAATATAATTTTTTTCCGGGAAACAAGGGCGCTTTATATTTCCCAATGTCCAAACGCAAAGGATAGCTGTATGAATGTCCGCACCGGCATTTTATGGGGCTGTCCTTTTGAATTGGTTTACTAAAGAAATCATTTTTGCACGCGAGGCACGCAAGCAGTTCGTCGCGTAACCGAACCAACACTTTTTGCCATTCGTTTTCCGGCAGCCTCGCATTCGGGTTTTTCATTCCTTCCGCAAACGATTTTATAAAGGCTTCCTGAAAAAATTCGGGAAACTGCGGCCACAGTTTTATAGGGTTCGGGTGTATGCCTTTCACTGGTCGGTTTGACACATTGTCAGGGTCAAAAATAAATACAGGCTTTTTGCCGTATAATTCTAATTCCCGCTGTTCCGTAATGCATACGCTTTTGACATATTCCTCGCCCATGAGCGGGTCGTGTCTGCAAAACAATTTGAACAGGATAACCGCCAATCTCTGTTT
>NZ_BBPW01000354.1:0-707 GCF_001028545.1 Treponema endosymbiont of Eucomonympha sp.
GCGATATTGCACCGGAGCGCCTCGGCGAAGCGCAGGAGTGGCGCGAAAAGCTCCTCGACGAGGTTGCCTCGCACAGTGACGAGCTCGCCGATATGTTTCTGTCGGGCACGGAAATCCCTATCGACACGCTGCTCGCCGGAATCCGCCGCGGCACGCTCAGCCGCGCGTTCGTGCCGTTTCTGTGCGGCGCGGCGCGCCGGAATCAGGGCGTGCAGCCGCTTATCGACGCGGTCGTTGACTTCCTGCCTGCGCCCGACGAAGCGCCCCCTGTGGCGGGCTTCCACATCAAAAAAGAGACTGCCGTGAGCGTCCCTTGCGACCCGGAAGGCGCACCGCTCGGCTTGGTATTCAAAATCCAGCACGACCGCGAAAGCGGCAGCCTGTGCTACGTGCGCATGTATTCGGGCAGGCTCAAGACGGGCGACCAGGTGTATAACGCGGGCAAAAAGAAGCGCGAGCGCGTCAGCCGCATACTCAGAATGCACTCAAACAAGAGCGAGCCGCTCGACAGCGTATCCGCGGGCGATATTGCCGTCGTCGTCGGACTGAAGCACGCGCAGACCGGCGACACTATCGGGAGCGAGGGTTTTCCGGTGCTGCTGGAGAAGATGCGCTTGCCCGAGCCGGTGATTTCCGTCTCTATCGAGCCGGCGACGCTCTCCGACCGCGACAAGTTGAAGGAGACGCTCGACATTTTGACAAAGGAA
>NZ_BBPW01000355.1:0-707 GCF_001028545.1 Treponema endosymbiont of Eucomonympha sp.
CAAATCGCGCATATACCCGTGTCTACGTGCGGCTCAGCCGCTTTTGCGGATTTCCGCTATATCGCTCGGCAGCCTCGCAGATGAAAACCGCCCTCCCTTACCTGTTGTTGTACACAAAATGCCGCACGCTGCTCGCGTTTACGATAAACACGTGCCCGTCGGTGCTGTCGGTGTAGCTTCCCAGCACGGGCAGCCCTGCGTTGGCGAGCGCTTCCAGCCCTTTTTTCTCGCAGTCCGACCGCTTGGCGAATACAAACGCGAACGCCGGAAACTGCTGCTTTGCGCTTGCCGCGCCGTTCGGCAATTTGAGCGTGCACTGTATTGCCGGGAAAAAGCCAACCGCTCGTCCGGGCGCGCATAGAACGTTGCCCAGACGTTTTCGGCTTTCGCCCGACAGCCTTCCTCACGCTTGTCCATGTCGAAATAGACGTCGTCGTTTGCGAAAGCTATAAAATGTTCCCCTTCCTCTTTTCCCACGCCGATAACGTACTCGGCGCTGAAAGTTATAGAGCAGTATTTGGTTATGTCGCTGGTTCTATACGTGTCGTGCGGAATTCCTGCGCCCAAAAGGCGCTCGTCCCACTTCGCAATATCGCGCTGGAAATACTCGTATACGGTGTACCAGCGCCCGTCATAGTTATACCCGTCGCCCTCAATGATCGGCTCGCCGAGCGCGTTCCACGCGGCTTCATTTATGGTTTCGATAG
>NZ_BBPW01000356.1:0-705 GCF_001028545.1 Treponema endosymbiont of Eucomonympha sp.
GTGCTAACGCAACGTTAATGGCGCCCTTGTACACTATACTATACTTTAAAATTTCCCGCCGTATCTCTGATAATGTCGAAGCCGCTGCCGCTATCCCGTTTAACCTTCCAGTCAAACACTTCAAGCAGTTTTCCTGTTTCGGCGCTTACGCCCGTTTATGCGTTCGCGTACGCGGTTTTGCCCGGCGTTCCGGTCTTTGCTGCACGCAACAAGGCTTTCGTTGCGTCCCCCGAGCGTTTCGGGGACGTGTCCGTTTCCTGCGGCGTGCGGCAAACTCGGTTGTTCGGCTTCGCCGAACGCTGTCTACATAGTTTCAAGGAAGGGCACCAGTATCAGGCTCATGCCGTTTCTGAGCGCCGTGCGCGTGCATTCCGCAAGCGCGAGCCGCGCCGTCCGAAGCTCCGCGCCGTCCGCGTTCAAAATCGGGCATTCGCGGTAGAACACGGCAAATGCCTTCGCTGTGTCGTACAGCAGCCCCGCCACCGCCGACGGGTCAAAGTCCCGCGCCGCCTTTTCGACCGCCGCCGGAAACCCGCCGAGCAGCTTGAGCAGCGTCCATTCCGCGTCGTGCGTCAGAACCGCCGCCCTTTCCGCCGCGCATTCGCCCCCGGCGCTTCCGCCGGCTTTCCGCAGCACCGACGAAATCCGCGCGCCCATATATTGCAGGTACGGTCCCGTGTTGCCGTTGAACGAGAGCGATTCCTT
>NZ_BBPW01000357.1:0-703 GCF_001028545.1 Treponema endosymbiont of Eucomonympha sp.
ACGGGGTCCGTGGGAGCTCGCTGTCCGTACGTAATCCGAGCTTAACACGCCCGGTACGCTGCTTCGCGTGTAGCGCAGCATCATCGCGGCGTTGCCCAGCCCTAAAACAATGCCCGGCATTACCATGTGACGAGCGACGTCAGCGATATGCGCCATTCCGTGATAATTAGCGGTAACATTCACCATGCCGGAAATCGGCAAAAGGCGAAGGTCGGCGCCTAAAAACTTTAACAGCAGCATACCGAAGAAAAGCGAAGGCAGCGACAATATCACAAATGTGGCGACAGAGACGCTGTTGTCAACCAGAGTGCCCCGCCGCCGCGCCGTGAAGATGCCCGCTGATATGCCGAGCAGAACACTGACGGCTATAGCAGAAACGGTGAGCAATAAGGTGTTGCCCATGCGTGAAGCGATTATGTCAGAAACGCGGTCACGGTAGAAAATTGAATACCCAAAGTCTCCGCGAAGAATGCGCGTAATCCACTTAACATACTTGAGCGGCAGACTGTCATAATAACCGACGCGGCGAAGCGTCGCTTCGATTTGGTCGGTAGGTATGTCGGCAGAGGTTGTAAAACTGCCTAATTATGCCTTAAAACTGCCTTGTTTTACTTTGAAACTGCCTTGTTTTATTTTTGATTTGGGCAATTACACTTTGTTACAAGGCAGTTACACGACAGAACTACCTAGATATATTTTATAA
>NZ_BBPW01000358.1:0-700 GCF_001028545.1 Treponema endosymbiont of Eucomonympha sp.
GAGCCAGCCTTCGTCCCGCGCCAGCACCGACGCGATTCGGAGCGCGAAACACTTCTTGCCGAGCAGCGCGTTTCCGCCGTAGCCTGACCCATACGACCAGATTTCGCGCGTCTCGGGGAAGTGCGCTATGTATTTGTTCGCCATATCCGCGCAGGGCCACTGCCCCTTGTCGCTTTCGCCTGCGGCGAGCGGCTTGCCGACCGAGTGCAGGCACGGGATAAACTCGCCGCTTGTGCCGAGCGCGTCAAGCACCTTCGTGCCGACGCGGGTCATTATGTCCATATTGCAGGCGACATACGCCGAATCGGAAATCTCTATGCCGATTTTGGCGATATTCGAGCCGACCGGCCCCATAGAAAACGGGATGACGTACATGGTACGCCCCTTCATGCAGCCCGCGTACAAGCCGTTCAGCGTCTTTTTGAGTTCGTCGGGGTTAATCCAGTGGTTGGTGGGACCGGCGTCCGCTTCTTTTTTGCTCGCGATATAGGTGCGGTCTTCGACGCGCGCCACGTCGGACGGCTGCGAGCGGAACAGCACGCTGCCGGGGCGTTTCTTGAGCGGCGTGCCGAGGCCTGCGTCAACGAGGCTCTTCATCAGGCGGTCGTATTCCGCCTGAGAGCCGTCGCACACGTACACTTCGTCCGGCGCGCACAGCCTGGCGATTTCTTCAACCCACGCCTTTGCTTTCGGGTGCTTA
>NZ_BBPW01000359.1:0-694 GCF_001028545.1 Treponema endosymbiont of Eucomonympha sp.
GGCGAGCAACCTGTCCCGCTTCGACGGAATCCGCTACGGCAGGCGCGTCGACCCGGGCGCCGGGTTCGACGAACTGTACATCAGAACGCGGAGCGAGGGTTTCGGCGCGGAGGTAAAGCGGCGAATCATCGTCGGGAACTACGTGCTGTCCGAGCAGTTTTCGGGCGACTGCTACAAAAAAGGCATGAGCGTCCGCGCCCGCATTCAGCGCGAAATAGCCGCGCTGTTCGGCGACTACGACCTGATTCTGTGCCCCACCTGCCCCACACCCGCGTTCAAGCTGGGACAGAAGGTGGACGACCCGCTCGAAATGTACCTGTCCGACTTGTACACGACGTTTGTGAACCTTGCGCGCATTCCGTCGCTTTCGGTGCCGGCAGGCGCCACCCGCGCGGGACTGCCGGTGGGCGTTCAGTTTGCGGGCGGACGGTTCAGCGAGGTGAAAATCCTCCGTGTCGCGGAGGCGTGGGAGCAGGAGCACCCGGGCTGCGGCGTGCCGCTGAAATGACGCAGAGGATTCCGTGCCATAATGCCTTGAAGCGCGCCTTCCGTCTGCGGAATGCCGCTTCCCGTTATCACGGGATATACCTTTGTCGCGCCCAGCCGAAGAACAGCCCGTCGAACGAGCCGCCGCCCGATATTTTGAAGAACAAGAGCCGCAGGGCAAATACCGCGAACAGAGCCCAGCCGCCGG
>NZ_BBPW01000360.1:0-693 GCF_001028545.1 Treponema endosymbiont of Eucomonympha sp.
ACTCAATATACGACCGGGAGCCAAAGTACGGACTTGCCGTCGCCGGCATCGTCGAGACATCGAAGGTGATACGCAACAATACGCCAAAGATTGGACACAAACTAATACTGACGAAGCCGCTGGGTGTAGGAATCGTTATGGCCGCGATGAGGGTGGATATGGCGTCGGCGTCGGCGGTTCGACAGGCGCTTGCCTCTATGGAGCGACTCAACCGTTATGCCTGCGAGAGCATGGTTGCCTTCAACGTAAGCGCCTGTACGGACGTTACCGGTTTCGGACTGCTTGTCCACGCTTTGGAAATGGCGGGGGACTCGGCGGCAATCATCCTATATCCCGACGCCTTGCCACTTATCCCTGAGGCAGCGGCGTACGCAGACGAGTATCTGTTGACCGCCGCCGGACAGCGTAACCGCAACCGCGCGGACAGGTACGCCGACGTAAGCCCGCTCTCGTTTGCCACCCAAGAGTTGCTATTCGACCCTCAGACATCCGGGGGGCTTTTGATAGCCGCGCCTCCCGACGAAGCGGAAGCGCTTACGGCTCGTATAAAAGAAGCCGGGGATGAACGCGCCGCAATCATCGGGGAAATTGCGCCGAAAGCGGAAAAAATTATAATATTTAGATAAAGGAAATCAGGAAACGCACAGAAAACTCCTGCCGAACAGGAGGTGGAGAGCGTGAATACATATATTA
>NZ_BBPW01000361.1:0-691 GCF_001028545.1 Treponema endosymbiont of Eucomonympha sp.
CGTTCTGCCGACCTCGCCCACCGAATAGGGCGGGAAGTTGTAGTGCAGAATGAAATGCTCGCGCCGGTCGCCTTCAATGTCATCGTATACCTGTTCGTCGAACGTCGTGCCGAGCGTCGCCACCGCAAGCGACTGCGTCTCCCCGCGGGTAAATATCGCCGAACCGTGCGGGCGCGGCAACACGTTGATTTCGCAGGTTATGGGGCGTATGTCTTCGGTGCCGCGCCCGTCTACGCGAACGCCACTGTCGAGGATGCCCTTCCGCAGAATCTCGTATTCTATATCTTCAAAAAGTGCGCCGAAGAGCTTCTTCTGCGCGTTGTCTTCCAACTGTGCGGCGTATTTTTCGGCAAGCCCTGCCCGTACCGCCTCTATTGCGGCGCGGCGTTCCTGCTTGCCTCTGACGTAGCACGCCGTTTCCAGCTTAGGATACGCAAAGCCGCGTATCTCGTCTTTGTTTTCAAGGGTCGTTTTGGGCGGTGCGAGCGGCAGTTTTTCTTTGCCCGCCAGTTTCCGCAGGTCGTCTTGCAGTTTGCACAGTGCCTTGATGAACTCTTCGGCTTTGGCGAGCGCGCCGAGCATTACATCTTCTGACGCTTCGGCAGCGCCGCCTTCCACCATAGTAAAACCGCTCGCCGTACCGGCCACGACGATTTCCAGCGCGCCGCGCTCAATTTGCTCAAACGTCGGG
>NZ_BBPW01000362.1:0-690 GCF_001028545.1 Treponema endosymbiont of Eucomonympha sp.
AAGAAAGACGGAAGCGGCGAGAAGTATAAAATTGGCTCCAAACTGATTATGCCGAAAGCTAACAAGACTCTGTTCGCACAGTGGCTGGAGCTTGACCGCCGCGTGTTCCACGCAAAAAAAGCGAATGACGAATGGTATGACGTGCAGGCTGTCCTTGCCGCAACCCGCGGTCACGTCCTCGTGTATGCCGACGCTGCGGAAAACCTTTCTCTTGCAAAGGCGAACGAGCTTGCTGATAAGTGCGAAAGCACCTATCAGAAGCTGGTTCCGGCATTCGGCGGCATTGAAGATGTTGACGGCAACGGAAAAATCATCGTGCTGTTCCTTGATATCAAGGATGACTACGAGACGCTTTCTGGCACGAATAAGCATGACCTCTACCACGATTCATTCGTGCGCGGTCAGTTTGACGCTACCCACATGACGGCAAAAGCGTATGACAGCCGCTCTAACGAAGCGGATATGGTTTTCATTGATACAAAACCCGGCTTTGACGAAATGAACGAAGTCTATCTGACTATCGCACGCGAAATCGAACACCTTATCAGCTACACGAAACACCGCGGTTCGCAAGAAACGTGGCTGAACGAGTCGCTTGCTATGGCGGCAGAGTTCGTGGCTGAAGGACAGCAGCAGAAGTGGATTAACTACTTCAACAAAGACGAATCTAGTTCTATCCGCAAGGGCAAC
>NZ_BBPW01000363.1:0-690 GCF_001028545.1 Treponema endosymbiont of Eucomonympha sp.
TCCCCTACGTGTCCCCCTCCCCATCCCCGGCTCAGGCTTTTACACCTCCTCATGTTAGCCTATCCACCCTGCCCTGGTTTGACTATCAAACCTGCCCGTGTTTGCCTGTCAAACCTGCCCGTGTTTGACTGTCAAACCTGCCCGTGTTTCGCGTTACCGTAGGGAACGTCCGAGTCCTTTGAAAGAACTGCCGCACGCCTTCGGCGTGCTTACCGAGTTTGCTTCGCTTCGCTTGCCGCAAACTCGCGGCGCATAGAGGCAAGCGCCGAACGCGAGACGCCGAGCGGACGGAGGGACGCATGATAAAACAAACGCCTTTTGTGGCGGAAAAAATCTGGGGCAGCGAGCGCTGGGTCGTCTCGACGCACCGCGCGGGGCAGTCGCTGAGCGCGGGCGGCGGCGTGCCGCTCGGAATATCGCTCGGCTATGACTACCCGCTGCTGGTCAAAGTGATTCAGGCGGACTCCCGGCTTTCGGTGCAGTTGCACCCGGACAGCGCGTATGCCCGCGCGCACGGAGCCTCGCGCGGCAAAACCGAGTGCTGGTATGTGCTCGGCGCGGCGGAAGGCGCGACCGTCGCGTGCGGGCTTGTCGGCAGCCCCTCGCCGCAGGAACTCCGCGCCGCCGTCGCGCAGATCCGGCTTGAGCCGTACCTCCGCGTCATGCCGGTGCGGACGGGCGATTTTGTCC
>NZ_BBPW01000364.1:0-689 GCF_001028545.1 Treponema endosymbiont of Eucomonympha sp.
CAGCCGAGAGACGTTCGCCTTTGAACAGCCGAGTATCCCGGCAGTTTCCTTCAGCGAGTAGAATTGCGGCTCTTTCGCCGCTTGTGTTTGGGGTGCTTGGTTTCCAGCCATAGCAACACCTCCTAATAGATACCTCGCCTGCGCAGTTTTTCTGCGTAGTCGTGGGTCTATAAGGGGGCACTACTATACACGCTAATAACGAGTAGCTTACTCGTAGCGTGGCTAACTTGGCGCTCTGATAGAGCGTGACTGCTCTATCCCGTTACCGCAGACTTTGCTTGCGCATTCTGCGGCGACGTCTTTACTGTAAGCCTGTAAAAAACCTGTTAAGCCGTGGATACGGCTATATTATTCCGCCGTCTTTTAGGAAACGGAGCAGCGGAGGCATAAGCGTCCGATTGCGTTTTTAAGATTTATTTCGGCTAGGCTCTGGTCGTAGGCGTTCGACAGGTTCGCGCCTTCTTTTGCCAGCCGTTTCTTTACCTCTTTAATTTGCGTGCGGTAGCCTTCTGCTCCTATCTCGTCTTTTATGAAACGGCGTACTCTATCAGAGTAATCCCCGCCCGCTTTCTTTCCGCGAAGTATGGCAGCCCATACAGCAGGGCTACCACCGTACTTGTACGCAAGGTCTTCGTGTGCCTTGCGTGCCTTTACACGCGATGGGAGTGTAGCCAACGCGACTCCCGCAA
>NZ_BBPW01000365.1:0-685 GCF_001028545.1 Treponema endosymbiont of Eucomonympha sp.
CCCCGCCGAGATTTTCGACGCGGTGGAGAACGGCATTCGGAACGCTTTCGCGGCGGGAATCCGCTACGGCTATCCCTGCACCGACCTCCGCGTTACGGCGACGGCGCTCGACTACAGCGAGCTGACTTCCACTCCGCTCGCGTTCGCCTCCTGCGCGGCGAGCGCCTTCGACGCCGTCTGCGCCAAAGCATCTCCGGAACTGCTTGAGCCGGTTATGAACGTAGACATTACGTGCCCGTCCGAGTCTCTGGGCGAGGCGATGGGGCAGATTACGCAGCGGGGCGGCATAATCAGCTCGACCGAGTCGAAGCCGTCCGGCAGCGTCATCCACGCCCAAGCGCCTATGGCAAAGCTCGTCGGTTTTTCGACAAGCCTGCGCTCCGCCACGAAGGGGCGCGCGTCGTTCAGCGCGGAGTTCAGCCACTTTCAGACGAAGCCGGGCGGGCTGGGTTAGCGCCGCGGCGCGGACAGACGGATATTCGGCAGGGGGCAAGCGCAACGTAAACCGCATGTTAGACGCTATTCTGAGACTGCGGCGAAGCGACCGTCAAGGACGGCGAATTGCTGAACGCAGGCTGTGATTACACAAAATCAAACAAATTATTTTCCTTTGGTTTTAACTTCCAGCCGTCCGTGCCAACTCGTACACCAATATCCTCCAAAACACCCGAAATTGTTTGTTCTT
>NZ_BBPW01000366.1:0-686 GCF_001028545.1 Treponema endosymbiont of Eucomonympha sp.
TTCCGCGCACCGTTCCCAAAAGAATGCCGCAGCATTCGTTTGGATAAGCGGCTTCGCCCGCCTGTTTAATGCGCGCTTCGCATTCCGCCGGAAGACATATCACGCTTGCACCCCCCAGAAACGCTCCGAAAGATAGCGCGAGCCGCTATCGCAGAGCACCGTAACCACTACGGAACCGGACGGAAGCTCCGCGGAAAGGTTCAGCGCGGCGGCGACATTCGCCCCTGAGCTGACGCCGACAAAAAATCCTTCTTCCCGTGCGAGCCGTCTGGTCATGGCATACGCGTCTTCGGTGTTTATCTCAAGCACCCTGTCGGCAAGCGCCGGGTCGTAAAAGCCCGGGCGAATCGTGCTCGCCATGTGCTTCGTGCCTTCGATTCCGTGAAATGGGGAATCGGGCTGCACCGCGACCGCCTGCACCGCAGGCGAAAACATTTTGAGCCGCTTTACGGTGCCCGTAAAAGTGCCGGAAGTCCCCATGCCCGAAACAAAATGCGTTACCCGCCGCGCGGTCTGCTCCCATATCTCAGACGCTGTCGTCTGATAGTGCGCCTTCCAGTTTTCCGCATTATTGTACTGATCGGGATAATACCAGTGCTCCGGGTCGGCAAAAACCGCCTTCCGCGCAACCAGATACGCGCCGTCCGAGCCTTCCAGCGGGTCCGTCTCCACCACCGCCGCGCCGA
>NZ_BBPW01000367.1:0-684 GCF_001028545.1 Treponema endosymbiont of Eucomonympha sp.
ATTTTTCCTATTCCTTTATCCCGCCGGCGGCAAAACCGCTTGTGCACGCTGTTCCGGTTCCTGAATTCGGGCAGCAAATCTCTCCGCGGAGCGCCCGTGCGCGTCTGCCGCGTTAATAAAGAATCCCCGCTGCTTGCAGCGGGGTATTGAAAATTTCTCTTTGAAATCTTTGCGTATGCGGGGGAACAAATCCCCCGCACCCCAGTTTTCCGCAGCAAGCTGCGGGGTATCAGTCCTTAGAAGAAACTAATGAACAGGCGGCTGTCTTTCGCCGCTCCCCCGTGCTTCCCTGCTTGTCCGGGCAGCAGTTCTTTTATCCGTTCCCGCGCCTCGTCGCTTATATCGTGCCGGTGAATGCCTTCATTTCTTTTCATACCTCCCATTTTACCTCTTTTTCCTTTTTAGTCCACACTACCTAGAGACGGGTCTTTTCGCCTTCAAAATTGATTTTAAGAGCGACCGTAGACTGCGCCCGGTACTTATGAATAGCGCAATTCACGCAAGTGCACTGATGCACCGGCTCGCCGTTCATGCACCAGCCACAATAACGGCGGATTGCCGCTGTCCTGTCCGCGCCTCTATGCGGCTTTGCCAATCCGAAAAGCTCGCATCTGTCGTCTGCGCATTTATTGCCGTAGCAGTCGGCACAGCGCACTTTAATGACTTCTTTAGTGGTCATGATGC
>NZ_BBPW01000368.1:0-680 GCF_001028545.1 Treponema endosymbiont of Eucomonympha sp.
GGTGGTACAGGCAGCGCACTATCGTCGCCACGTAGGCGACGCTTCCCTTTCTCAGCAAGTCGTAGTTCGTCTGGTAGCGCAGCTTCCAGTCTGAGGTAATCGGCTCGCAGTCTTCGCTCATCATGTCGAGCGCCCGCTGCGCTTCGTCGGGTGGGACTATGCAGCGCACTCCCAGTTCTTCCGCACGCTCGGCAGGCACCATGATATTCATATCTTCTTCTTCGAAATAGATATCGTAGTACGTGAGCGTTTTACCTTCGAACTGCCTGTCGGCGATTCCAAGGATTTTTCCGACACCCTGACTGGGATACACAACTCTCTGTCCAAGCGCAAATGTGAGCGTTTCTTCTTTCATGACAACAATATACTACATTCAAAGCGGTGAAAGCAATTGAAGGCGCCGGGCAGACCAAAGACAATCTGCGGAAAACGGCGCCCCGTATCCCTACGCACCGTCTCCCTCGGACGGCGCTGTTCGACCGGACGGCACTCTGTGCTCATGCGCCGGATTTATCGCCGCGTCCGGTCAAACGACGACTTTGCACACGAGGGAACAGTTGAGCCTGTGAGAAGTTTTGTGTACAGGGAAGTATCGCAAACGCGGTATGCGCCCGTTCCCTAACAGGGCGTTTGTCCGCGCAGTCGCAGGAACACCGTTTGCCGGCGTTCTTGCCGCGAAT
>NZ_BBPW01000369.1:0-678 GCF_001028545.1 Treponema endosymbiont of Eucomonympha sp.
GAATGGTCGCCGCCCGGTCAAAGGCGGAAATCCCCGTGGTCGCGCCCTTCAGGACGTCGACGCTGACGGTGAACGCCGTGCCGTGAACGGCGGTGTTTTCGCTCACCATGAGCGGCAGCCGCAGTTCCCGCGCCCGCGCCTCGGTTATCGCCTGACAGACCAGCCCCCTGCCGTGCCGCGCGACGAAGTTCACCGCTTCGGGCGTCGCCTTTTCGGCTGCCATGACGAAGTCGCCCTCGTTCTCGCGGTTTTCGTCGTCCGTTACAATCAGCAGCTTCCCCCGGCGGATTTCTTCAACGGCTTCCTCGACCGCCGCATATATATCGCTCATATTCTATAGCCTCTCCTGCAAAACCATTCGGCGTGTCCTGCGCGAGCCGCGCACCGCGCGCACTGCCGCCCTGTTTGTCGCCCACTATAGCACCAAATCGCCGGTTATCATAGCGTCCCCGGCGCAATTGTTCAGGTTTATTCAAGGATTGCGCGTATCCGCGGAGCCTTTGCGCTTGTTTGCGGAATTATCCTGCTTGCTTCCGCAGCTATCGGCGCCGATTCCCGCGACCCTTAATGCGGGACTCAGCCTCGTGTGCCGGACTTCGCCGCGTCCGGCGGAAGCCGCGCAGCGCGCGGGTAAGGCAGGGGGTTTCTGAAAAAACTGTCGCACGCCTGAGGCGTGCT
>NZ_BBPW01000370.1:0-677 GCF_001028545.1 Treponema endosymbiont of Eucomonympha sp.
CGGTATCTCCTTGCCGGTGAGCGGCAGCTTCACGAGCTTTCCCACAAGGCGCGCGTAGCGCCCGTCGCGCGGGTTCACCGCGACCGCCGTGTCGCCGAAGAGGGTCTCGGTGCGCGTCGTCGCAATCTCGACCTTCGCGCCGCTCCCGTCAGCCAGCTCGTAATAGATATGGTGCATTTCGCCCGCAGCGGCGGCGTGTTCCACCTCGTCGTCAGCGAGCGCGGTTCCGCACGAGGGGCACCAGTTCACCAGATAGCGCCCGCGGTAGACCAAGCCGCGCTCGTAGAGGCTCACAAACACCTCGCGTACCGCGCGGGAAAGCCCCTCGTCGAGCGTGAAGCGCTCGCGCGTCCAGTCGACGCTGTTGCCGAGCTTCCGCTGCTGCGCCGTGATCACCGCGTGGTGCTCGTCCGTTACCTGCCGCGTGCGCCGGAGGAATTCCTCGCGCCCCAGGTCGGCACGGCGCAGTCCTTCCTTCTTGAGCCGTGTTTCGACGACGTGCTGCGTGGCGATTCCCGCGTGGTCGGTGCCGGGGAGCCAGAGCGTGTCGTCGCCCTTCATGCGGTGATAGCGCACCGCGATATCCTGCAGGGCGTGATTCAGCCCGTGCCCCAAGTGCAGCACACCGGTAACGTTCGGCGGCGGGATGACGACGGCAAAGCGCTCGCCGGTGCGGA
>NZ_BBPW01000371.1:0-678 GCF_001028545.1 Treponema endosymbiont of Eucomonympha sp.
GTTCCCACGCCTCGTCGCTTATATCGTGCCGGTGAATGCCTTTATTTCCTTTCATGCTCCTATTTTACCTCTTTTCCTTTCTTTAGTCCACACTGCCTAGGCAAAAAGAACTTCGCCAAAGCTGAAACCGCTTTAACGGAGGCGGGCGTTTCTGTTATAGAGACAGAGCCAAGCAGGAGAGGCGTCAGCTACCTTATTGCGGACGCGAGAGGCATTCGGTGGTTCGCCTTTAACTGCGTATAATGTCGCGCGGCAAGCCGGAAGGCAGACGCGGACAACATTTCGTGGTTTGCCTATAACCAGTAAGCGCGTTGCCCTTACGGGCAACGACCGAGTTTCTTGAGGAAACAGGCGTTCCCCGTAGGGAACGTCCGAGTTCTTTGAAAGAACTCGGCATATAGGGTGGGCTGGTGAACGGCATAGACGCGAAAGAGCGGGACGCCCCCCGCTCTTTTTTTATGCCCGGCGCTGTGCCCCGCCAAAAGAGGGATCGTCTCCCGCGTTCCCCGCAGGGAACGTCCGAGTTCCTTGAGGGAACTCGACAGATAGGTGAAGCAGATAGGTGGCGCCCGAACGGCATAGAGGCAAAAGAACAGAGCGGAAACCCTGCCACTTTTTATGCCCGGCGCTGTGCCCTTCGGTAAAACGCAAAGCAGGCGGGCGCCGTAATACAGAGAT
>NZ_BBPW01000372.1:0-678 GCF_001028545.1 Treponema endosymbiont of Eucomonympha sp.
CAGCTCGTCTATCGGCTGCTGCAAAGGCGCGGCAGGTTTTTCAGAAGGCGCATTGATTTCAAAGAAAACCGGCAAGCCCTCAAAAATAAACAAAGCGCATAAATAACCGTGTATAATTTTGTAGTGGATATGAAGGGATTCTGCCCACGCAATCCGTATTGCGAGCCCCGCTTCCTGCAAGCGAATATCGCGGTCATATTCCCGCAAGGCGGCATACGATTCCGGGACAAGCGGCGCAAATCCCTGTGCGCGAAAAAAATCATAAACGCGCTGTCCCGCTTCAGTCATGTTCTCTCGCTGCGGTTTCATCGGCGGAACGATAGCATGTTTTCGCGCGGCGTTTGAAGTGGCGCTCGGCGTAAGCCGGCGCCTCCCGCGCGCGAGACCGACACTGCCGCTTGCAGGGGACCGACACTCGCCCGTGCAAGGGTCAGCTTACCGCTCTATAAGGCGACGCCTTACAGTTCAGCAAGCCGGCACCTTACAGGGCGGGCACGAGGCACCTGCTAGGGCGGGCATGAGGCACCTGTAAGGGCGGGCATGAGACACCTGCTAGGTAGTGTGGACTGGATAAAGGGAAAGAGGTAAAATGGGAAGCATGAAAGAAAATGAAGGCATTCACCGGCACGATATAAGCGACGAGGCGTGGGAACGGATAAAAGACCTGCTGCCCGGACA
>NZ_BBPW01000373.1:0-675 GCF_001028545.1 Treponema endosymbiont of Eucomonympha sp.
GGCATGGCGCGAAATGTCCGGCCGTCTGGAAGAAACCCCCGGGGAAGAAGCGTTCGCCGCATACGGCGAATCCTATATGGCGGCGTTTTACGAGCGGGCGGGCTACGTCAGGCTCGGCGACGGTTCGTTCGGGTCGGTAACTATCGGTGGCACGGTATCTCCGGCTGGCGGCAACTTTGAAGAGCCCGTCACGCAGGCGACGCTCAAAGTAGTCGGCGCGTTTCACGGGCTTTCCCGCGAGCGCTCCGACGCACGAAAGTATCCCGCCATTAACTCGCTTGATTCATGGTCGAAATATAAGAGCATTATCCGCGACGATTGGGTCGCCTATTCCCGCGCCTGCTTGTTCCGCGGCACCGAAGTGGAGCAGATGATGAAGGTGGTCGGTGAAGAAGGCACGAGTCTCGCCGACTTCATCGTATATCTCAAAAGCAACTTCCTTGATTCGGTGTATTTTCAGCAGAACTCGTTCGACGAAGTTGACGCAGCGCCGGACGTTGAGCGGCAAACTTACGTATTCAAAAAATTGCTCAAGGTGATCGGGTCTGACTTCGCGTTTGAGACTAAAGACGATGCCCGTGCGTATTTTAATCAGCTCCGACAGAAAATCCTCGACTGGAATTCCAGCCCGTGGCAGGGGGACGCATTCAAAAAAAACGAAGCGGACATTAACGC
>NZ_BBPW01000374.1:0-675 GCF_001028545.1 Treponema endosymbiont of Eucomonympha sp.
ATATGGCTCTTCAGCCGGACGGTCTCCTCGCTAATCGTATATTTGACGAGCATTGCGGCGGTTTCGCTCAGAATGCGCTGCTCATCTGCGGCGTCTCCCATGACTTCAGCATAGCGCGCGGCGAGCTGAGCGCGGAACGCCTCGTCCATTCTGGACTGCCACGCGGCGAACACCGCGAGCGAAGACTCCAGCGTGGCGAGCTTGTCCAGCACGTCGGCGCGGAGGTTTTCGCCCTCGCGCTCGCGGTCGGCAACGAATTCGCCGAGCGTCCGAAAGAACAGCGGCGACAAAAGCTCCCAGTACTGCTCCGGGTCGCATTCGTCGTCCGCCGTGAGCATGCCTTCCTGCGCGGCAAGCAGTCCGAGCGGTATATGGGTGTCCAATCCTGCCACTTCCGCAAGCTTACGGAACGACTCCGCATACGCCTTTGCCAGCGCGGCGTTTACGGCTATGTCGCGCTTCTGCTCCAAATGCTTGACGCGAAAGGTGATTTCCACTCTGCCGCGCCGGATTTTTTCCGCCGCGGCGGCACGGAAGCGGTTTTCGAGCCGACCCAGATACGGCGGCAGGCTGACGGATATGTCGCAGTATTTTGCGTTGTACGACTTTATCTCCACCGCAAACCCGCTCTCGGGGCGCAGTTCCCCCCCGTTTGCCTAACCGGCCCGGCTTTGC
>NZ_BBPW01000375.1:0-674 GCF_001028545.1 Treponema endosymbiont of Eucomonympha sp.
GGCGTGCGCCCCTTCAGTTTCGGCTCTTGCGTATCAACTATCGCCGAGGTGTCGAAAGTTTCGCGCCGCCTTTTATCCTCTTGTGCCGTTCCTACTCTCAGCAATCACTGTTCCGCGTCTAATGCCGAATTCACCGCACCTAAGAACCGGCAATCCGTCCTTAGGGACGAACCTTCAGACCTTAGGAACCAACACACGGATTCCGAGGACGAAGGCGACGAGCGTTGACCGAAAGAGGCAAAAAGAGGTTTTACCTCTATGTCGAGAGTTTGCGCACGCAAACTTGGTAGCACGCTACGGCGTACGGCAGTTTCCTCTAAAAATTCGAACGTTCGGCGCAAGCCAAACGCAATACCGCGGCGATTCCCTGCCCCGCCTTGCCGCGGTGGCTGACGGCGTTTTTCTCCGCTTCGGACAGCTCCGCGACCGTGCAGCCCCGTTCCGGCAGGTATAGAAGCGGGTCGTAGCCGAATCCGCCTGTCCCGCGTGCGCCGTCCCGAATGATTTCCCCTTCGAGCGTTTCCTGTACGAAGCACAACCGATTTTCGTCCAGCAGCAGCGCCATAGCGCAGACAAAGCGGGCACTCCGCAACGGGCTGTCCCCGATTTCCCGCAGGAGCAGCGCGTTCCGCTCCGAAACCGTCAGCCGTCCGCCCCGCTCCCCGCCGTACCGC
>NZ_BBPW01000376.1:0-670 GCF_001028545.1 Treponema endosymbiont of Eucomonympha sp.
TCCGACCGACAGGTTAATATCCTCAAGCACATAAGATATATCGGCGTTCTGATTATAGGAAAAAGAAACGTTCTCCAATTTTATTTCGCCCACGTTATTTTCCTTCTCTTTAATGACCGCCAATGTCGTCAAGTTTTACTACTACGCCGGACCCAAGTATTTTGCTTGTTATATCGTCGTGAAGGTCCTGTAGAAACGTAAGGGCGCCATTCCAGCCGAAATAGGTTTTATTGCCGATTACAGAGTCTCCGTAGGGCGCCGAAACCCGTACAAAGGGACGCTGCTTATAATTTGCGGTAAGCTGATCCCACGCGGTTCCAAAAAGACACGCCTTTTTGAACAGGACATCTTCCTTTTTTATTTCCACGTCGCAAAGCCCGCCGTCGGTGGTAAACACCACGTCAAATTCATCTGCACGGTCATATTCGACATTCCGTAGTTCCCCGGCAATCCGTTCCTGGTGCTTCTCCGGGACACCATCGATGATGAATATTTTCTGCGGCGTCATCCACCAGTCATTTACTAAAAACCGGGTAAGCGAAAGGGTCTGAGCCGCGCTTGAATTGATGACGGACAGCAAAGAATCACGTCGTTTTTATTGCTTTTACGTGTTTTCTACAGAAAACTTGAAGATATGAACCAAAACTCGCTAGATGTTGTGGGATTAAAA
>NZ_BBPW01000377.1:0-667 GCF_001028545.1 Treponema endosymbiont of Eucomonympha sp.
AAAGAACGCGGTCATTCGGCAGCGCCCGAACCATGGCTACTCGGCGACCGGGAATCCCGCGGATACTACGGCGGCTTTCAGCGCGTCGAGAGTCGCCTCGTCGCCGTGTTTCACTTCGGCGCGTTTCTTTTTCAGGCTGACGGACGCGGATTTTACGCCCGCAACGCCCTCCAGCGCCTCGGTAAGGTGCTTGACGCAATGCTCGCACGACATGCCTTCAATCTGCAACACTGTCTTCATGCTATAACTCCTTTTGCTGCGGCGCAGCCCTAAAAATCAGCCTGACGAGGGGCGCGGGGATACGGAATCACGTCGCGTATGTTCGTCATGCCGGTAACATACATTAAAAGCCGCTCAAAGCCGAGCCCGAAGCCGGAATGCGGCACCGTGCCGAATCGCCGGAGGTCGAGATACCACCAGTAATCGTCGGGGGACAACCCGCATTCGGTCATGCGGGACAGCAACGCGCCGCAGTCTTCCTCGCGCTGGGAGCCGCCGATGATTTCCCCCAGACCGGGCACCAGCACGTCCAGCGCCCGCACGGTTTTGCCGCCTCCGTTCAGCTTCATGTAAAAGGCTTTAATCTCTTTCGGATAATCGGTAACGATGACCGGCTTCCGGTACGCCTGCTCGGTCAGGTATTTTTCGTGCTCGCTCTGCAAGTCCC
>NZ_BBPW01000378.1:0-754 GCF_001028545.1 Treponema endosymbiont of Eucomonympha sp.
AAGGCATTCACCGGCACGATATAAGCGACGAGGCGTGGGAACGGATAAAAGAACTGCTGCCCGGACAGGCAGGGAAGCACGGGGGAGTGGCGAAAGACAACCGCTTGTTTATTAATGCGGTAGCGTGGCAGACGCGCACGGGTGCTCCGTGGAGAGATATACCGCCAGAATTCGGAAACTGGAACAGCATACACAAGCGGTTTTGCCGCTGGCGGGACAAGGGAATATGGAAAACGCTGGCGGACGCCGCAATAGGCGAGCCTGCCGGGGATATCCGTATGATAGATTCGACGTATATCAAAGCACACGCGGACGCATGCGGAGCACAAGGCGGCACTCAGGACATTAGCCGCACAAAAGGGGGCTGAACAGCAAATTACATTTGACGGTTGACGAGTACGGGATACCGGCAAGCGGCATTGTGACAAGCGGTACTGTCGCGGACTGCAGCCAAGCGCCTCTCCTTATGGAGGATTTGGAGGCGGAAGCGTTCCTTGCGGACAAGGCGTATGACACGAACGAGCTGCTCGATATGCTTAAAGAAGCGGATATAGCAGCAGTCATCCCTCCGGTTAAAAGCCGGAAAGAGCAAAGAGCGTACAATCATGAACTGTATCGGGCGCGGCACGTCATTGAAAACGTCTTCCGTGCCCTCAAGCGCTGGCGGGGAATTGCTACGCGCTATGCAAAGCTCACCGCTTCCTTCATCGCCGCCATTCATGTCAGGTGTTTGTTCCTCTACCTTCCAGTCCAC
>NZ_BBPW01000379.1:0-667 GCF_001028545.1 Treponema endosymbiont of Eucomonympha sp.
AAAAATATTACCGTTCGGAACCGCGCGGGAATTCATGCCCGTCCGGAAGCAATGATGGCGCAAACCGCAAATAAGTTTTCGTCGACAATTATGATAGAGAAAGGGATAGCCAAAATAAACGCGAAAGCAATCATGGGCGTCATTACAATGGCGGCGGGGTACAACACCGACCTCGTGCTGAAAGCCGACGGTGCAGACGAACAAGACGCCATAAACGCGCTGGCCGCATTGTTTGACAGCAAATTTGAAGAAGAATAAGGCAGATTTTGAACACACTGTTGACCTCCAGCCGTATACGGCATAGCGCACGGAATTGCTGAGCGTGGCGATATACCTATTTACTGGTCCCGAAATCGGCGAGCGCGACGAGGCGGTATTCGCGCTCAAAAAATCCCTGCAAAAAACCTGCGGCGAACTTGACGCGCATGCTTTTTATATGGTTGACGCTCGCCTATCCGACGTGATTTTGCTGCTTGAAAACGAATCTCTCTTCGCATCTGCCCGCTTTGTCGTGTTGCACAACGCGGAACTCATTACTAATAAAGTCT
Source organism: Treponema endosymbiont of Eucomonympha sp. (assembly GCF_001028545.1). NCBI lineage: Bacteria > Pseudomonadati > Spirochaetota > Spirochaetia > Treponematales > Treponemataceae > Treponema > Treponema endosymbiont of Eucomonympha sp. The sequence continues at coordinate 549 of NZ_BBPW01000379.1, forward strand.
GGTAACGCGTCTCGCCGGATGTGTTGCCCTCGCTGTTGTCTACGCGCTCTATGCGGTTTATGTCGCTAAAAACATATTGCGCATCGTCAAAACTTACATGATGTTTCTGTAAGTTTAAT
>NZ_BBPW01000380.1:0-666 GCF_001028545.1 Treponema endosymbiont of Eucomonympha sp.
AAATCTGCAATAACGAGCGGATGTAGGAACAAGGCCGCCTGGCGAAACAGGCGAACGGCGCGGTGTACGCGCAATATGCAGGTTCGGCGGTTATCGCCACGGTCTGCGCTTCGCCGGACGCAGCGGAAGGGCTGGACTATGTGCCTCTCACCGTGGATTACAACGAAAAGTATTACGCCGCAGGCAAAATCCCCGGTGGCTTCATCAAGCGGGAAGGTCGCCCCAAAGACAAAGAAATCCTCGTATCGCGGCTTATTGACCGCCCGATGCGTCCGCTGTTCGACAATGCGTTCGGGCGGGAGATTCAACTGATACCGACGTGCGTATCTTCCGACCAAACCAACCCGCCGGATATCCTCGCGATTATCGCGAGTTCCGCCGCGGTGCATATATCCGACATTCCGTTCGCGGGGGCAATAGCCGGGGTACGCGTCGGCTATATTGACGGGCAATATATCGTGAACCCGACGTTTGAGCAAATTGAGCGCGGCGCGCTGGAAATCGTCGTGGCCGGTACGGCGAGCGGTTTTACTATGGTGGGAGGCGGCGCTGCCGAAGCGTCAGAAGATGTAATGCTCGGCGCGCTCGCCAAAGCCGAAGAGTTCATCAAGGCACTGTGCAAACTGCAAGACGACCTGCGGAAACTGGCGGGCAAAGAAAAACTGC
>NZ_BBPW01000381.1:0-666 GCF_001028545.1 Treponema endosymbiont of Eucomonympha sp.
CGTGCCGGACGAAGCAGTCGACGGCTCCGTCGAGCAGCCGCGCGGTGATAAAGTCGTTGAAGCGGCTTATCGCCACGGCGAAGCGTTTGCCCTGCCCCTGCAATGAACCGGTGATTTCCGTATACATAGATTGCCTCCATAAAACGGGCGCCGACTGAGCCGCGCGCCCTTATACTTGCTCCAGATTATGCCCGAGACGGGCTTTCTTCGTCTTGAGATACTGCCGGTTCTCGTCGTTCGGCGGCACCTCGAGAGGCACCCGCTTCTTGACGGTGATTCCCGCACCGGCGACCGCCTCGACTTTGGCGGGGTTGTTCGTCATGAGCCGGACGCCGCTTATCCCCAAATCCCGCAGGATAGCCGCCGCCGGCGCGTAGCCGCGCTCGTCTATGGCGCGCCCCAGCTTCAGGTTGGCGTCTACGGTGTCGAGTCCCGCGTCTTGCAGGGAATAGGCGCGGATTTTCTTCGTCAGCCCGATTCCGCGCCCTTCCTGCCGCAGGTAGACGACCGCGCCGCCTTCCCGCCCGACCCGCCGCATTGCCGCTTCAAGCTGTTCCCCGCAGTCGCAGCGGCTCGACTTCAGCGTCTCCCCCGTGAGGCACTCGGAATGCACCCGCACCAGCGCGTCGGCAGGGTCGAAGGGCGCCTCCGAAACCAGCGCGAGGT
>NZ_BBPW01000382.1:0-665 GCF_001028545.1 Treponema endosymbiont of Eucomonympha sp.
TATCGACTCGTCGAGCGTCTCTATCAGCCCGTTAAACTTGCCCGTGTCGAGGTACACCTAGCGGTTGAGCGCCGTGTTGTTCTTGCGCGACACGAGCACCACCTCCGACACCAGCACGCCGCTGTCCCCCACAAGCGAGCGCCCGGGCTCCAGCACGATATGCGGAATCGCGTCGCCGAAGTCGTCCGACAGATAGCGGTAGATTTCAGAGGCGTACTCGCTCAGGTCGTTCGCCGGCTGAATGTACGGCGCGGGGAAGCCGCCGCCCATGTTTATCATCGTGAGGCGGATATTCTCCTCTTCCTCCAGCGACGAGAACAGATATTTCGTTTTGGCGAGCGCGTCGTTCCACTGCCCGATATCGCGCTGCTGGCTCCCCACGTGGAACGATATGCCGTAAGGCGTCAGTCCGCAGTCCCGGGCCATGACGAGCAGGTCGTATGCCATATCGGGGTGGCAGCCGAACTTGCGGGACAGGGGCCAGTCCGCCGACGAGGTGTTCTCCACCAGAATCCGCACGTATATGCGCGAGGACGGCGCGTGCGCGGCTATGTTCTTCAAATCATCCTTGCTGTCCGTGGCGAACATGCGCACGCCCTGCTCATAGAAATACGCGACGTGCTGCGCCTTCTTAATGGTGTTGCCGTAGGAAACGCGGTCGGGCG
>NZ_BBPW01000383.1:0-665 GCF_001028545.1 Treponema endosymbiont of Eucomonympha sp.
CGTGCCGGACGAAGCAGTCGACGGCTCCGTCGAGCAGCCGCGCGGTGATAAAGTCGTTGAAGCGGCTTATCGCCACGGCGAAGCGTTTGCCCTGCCCCTGCAATGAACCGGTGATTTCCGTATACATGATTGCCTCCATAAAACAGGCGCCGACTGAGCCGTGCGCCCTTATACTTGCTCCAGATTATGCCCGAGTCGGGCTTTCTTTGTCTTGAGATACTGTCGGTTCTCGTCGTTCGGCAACACCTCAAGGGGCACCCGCCCGTTGACGGCGATTCCCGCACCGGCGACCGCCTCGACTTTGGCGGGGTTGTTCGTCATGAGCCGGACGCCGCTTATCCCCAAATCCCGCAGGATAGCCGCCGCCGGCGCATAGCCGCGCTCGTCTATGGCGCGCCCCAGCTTCAGGTTTGCGTCTACGGTGTCGAAACCCGCGTCTTGCAGGGAATAAGCGCGGATTTTCTTCGTCAGCCCGATTCCGCGCCCTTCCTGCCGCAGATAGACGACCGCGCCGCCTTCCCGCCCGACCCGCCGCATCGCCGCTTCAAGCTGTTCCCCGCAGTCGCAGCGGCTCGACTTCAGCGTCTCCCCCGTGGGGCACTCGGAATGCACCCGCACCAGCGCGTCGGCAGGGTCGAAGGGCGCCTCCGAAACCAGCGCGAGGT
>NZ_BBPW01000384.1:0-659 GCF_001028545.1 Treponema endosymbiont of Eucomonympha sp.
CGCAGTGCAAACTAAGTCGGAATGGTACCGCGCCGAACTACAGCGTCTTGCCGGAGAACTGGGCATTATGCTCGACGGAGCTATCGAAACCATAAATGAAGCCGCGTGGAACGCGCTCGGCGAGCCGATCATTGAGGGCGACGGGTCATATACGGTGGTGGCTCTCCAACCCTAAACAAGCGGCACCGAGTCGGTGGATAGTGCATTCAGTGCAAGGGATTTCGGCGCGGCAGCCGTCGTTCCCGGCTGATTCTGCGTCAGCGGGCGGCGGGATATATTCGGCGTCGTCGGCGAATATATCGGACAGCAATGCCGACACTCCTGCCGTATCGTCCCGCAGCCGCTCCATTTTTTGCTCGCTGAGGGCAGCCGCCGTTTCCTGCGAGCTGGTAGCGGGCGCACCATCAGTTTCGCCGTGCAGGGCGCTGTACAGGGCGGCGGTGTCCTGCTTGAGCGACTGATACAGTTTTTCCACGAACACGACGGTTTCAAACGACGGGAACCCTGCCGTGCGCGCGACTCGAACCGCCGAAGTGAGCGCGGTGTGCTGCGTGATATCCGGCGCAGCGGCGAGCTTCCGCGCGAATTTGACGAATGCCGGCGGGTTTTTCAGCAGTAGCACGGAATACGCGCGGAGCCGCTCGCGCTGCCGTCCGTCC
>NZ_BBPW01000385.1:0-655 GCF_001028545.1 Treponema endosymbiont of Eucomonympha sp.
TCGAGCTTTGTTGCCTGAGTGCAGTCCGCGATAGCCCGGTCGTAGTCGCCCTTGAGGGCATAGGCAGCGCCGCGATTATTGTAGGCAAATGCATAATTCGGGTCGAGCTTTATTGCCTGAGTATAATCCGCGATAGCGCGGTCGTAGTCGCCCCTGTTGCCATAGGCGCTACCGCGATTATTGTAGGCTCGTGCGTCATTTGTGTCAATTTTTATCGCCTGAGTATAATCCGTAACCGCGCGGTCGTAGTCGCCCTTGCTGTTATAGGCAGCGCCGCGGTTATTGTAGGCAAATGCAAGATTCGGGTCGAGCTTTATTGCCTGTGATAAATCCGCTATCGCGCGGTCATAGTCGCCCTTGTCGTCATAGGCAGTGCCGCGATTATAGTAGGCAAATGCAAGATTCGGGTCAATTTTTATTGCCTGAGTGTAATCCGCAATCGCGCGGTCGTAATCGCCTTTGTCGCTATAGGCATTGCCGCGATTATTGTAGGCAGACGCAAGATTCGGGTCGAGCTTTATTGCCTGAGTATAATCCGCGATAGCCCGGTCGTAGTCGCCTTTGCCGCTATAGGCATTGCCGCGATTATAGTAGGCAGATGCATAATTCGGGTCGAGCTTTATCGCGTCCGGAAAAAACGATATCGCGGTGTCAA
>NZ_BBPW01000386.1:0-650 GCF_001028545.1 Treponema endosymbiont of Eucomonympha sp.
GCCGTGCGGCGGCAAGCTCCGGGCTGTCAGCGTGCGCGGCGGAATACACGACGCAGAACAGTCCGCCGGATATGTTTGCCGCGTCGAAGAGGCGCGGGGCTATGCCGATTTTGGCGAGCAGCGCGTCGGTGTAGAACACGTCGACGACGTCGCTGCCGCTCAACGCCGCGCCGCGCGCACAGAGGATCTCGGCGAGCGCCGCCATTCCGGTGCCTTTTATGCCGACGAGGTGTATCTTCGCGCCGGTCAGGTCTTCCGGCAGGGAAACGAGCGCGTTCATTGCGTTGAGCGCCTTTACCACGCCTTCGGCTGCCACGCTTCCGGCGGGTCGGCAGTGCGGACGGTGTCGCCAGACTGCTCAAGCACATAGAAGCCGCTTTTGTGGGCATAATCCCGCGCCTGCTTGCCGACTATTCCGGCAATCGCGCCGAGGTACTGCCGCTCGTCATTGTGCCTGTCGGCATAGGCGCGGAGGACGCACATTCGCTCGGCGTGGGTTTTGACGTCTTCCACCGTCAGTGCGCTCTTTACTTCCGCGGCAAGCGCGTACTCGCCGTTCTCAAGCAGCACGTCGACCTCCGCAATCGTCTCGCCGTGCGCGTCTTTGTAGGCGACAAAGGTATTCATCCTGGTAAACGCATAGCCGAGCG
>NZ_BBPW01000387.1:0-667 GCF_001028545.1 Treponema endosymbiont of Eucomonympha sp.
CCCCTGCCCTATCCGCGGGTCACGCCGCCGTTTGCCGCGCCTGCGCCGGCTCTTTCGCCTCAATGCCGGCTTCAAGCCGGAACAGATCAAACGGCACAAAGTGTGTAAAAACCGAAGCGCTCTTCATTTCTTCCCACGAAAAGCCGTATTTCTTGTACAGAACCGCTGTTTTTTCGTACACGTCCCAGTGCCAGTCATGAGCCGGCGTCCGGTGCCCTTCAAGACGGGAGCCTATGGCGACATTCCACAGGCGAAGCACCGGCAATACGCCGCGTTCCGCCAGATACTCGACGCCTTCCAGCAGCGACGCTTTAGGCTCTATGCCGCTGACCAGTGACGAGCGCACCCGGTGTTTGCCGAAGACCCGCAGTTCCTCGTCGAGGGCAGCGAGGCAGTTCCGCCAGCCGCCGCAGAGCTGCGTCTTGCCCGGGCAGATGACGCCGAAGAGCTTCTCGTTCCAGATTTCGAGGTTCGTGGCTATGGTGCGGTAGCCCACCGCCTTGTATTTTTCAAGCACGGAGAAGTCCAGCGGCGCGCCTATATCGGCGGTGCCGTTAAAATCCTCCAGTCCGGTGTGTTCCCGCACGGCTTCGGCGACGTCCAGATAGTATTCAAGCTCGCGGCGTTCGGCGATGAAGCCGCCCGAAACCGTTACGTGGTCAAAGCC
>NZ_BBPW01000388.1:0-645 GCF_001028545.1 Treponema endosymbiont of Eucomonympha sp.
GGTAGCGTGGCAGACGCGCACGGGCGCTCCGTGGAGGGATATACCGCCAGAATTCGGAAATTGGAACAGCATACACAAGCGGTTTTGCCGCTGGCGGGACAAGGGAATATGGAGAATGCTGGCGGACGCCGCAATAGGCGAGCCTGCCGGGGATATCTTTATGATAGATTCGACGTATATCAAGGCACACGCAGACGCGTGCGGGGCACAAGGCGGCACTCAGGACATTAGCCGCACAAAAGGGGGCTGAACAGCAAATTACATTTGGTAGTCGACGAGTACGGGATACCGGCAAGCGGCATTGTGACAAGCGGTACTGTCGCGGACTGCAGCCAAGCGCCTCTCCTTATGGAGGATTTGGAAGCGGAAGCGTTCCTTGCGGACAAGGCGTATGACACGAACGAGCTGCTTGATATGCTTAAAGAAGCGGATATAGTAGCAGTCATCCCTCCGGTTAAAAGCCGGAAAGAGCAAAGAGCGTACAATCATGAACTGTATCGGGCGCGGCACGTCATTGAAACCGTCTTCCGTGCCCTCAAGCGCTGGCGGGGAATTGCTACGCGCTATGCAAAGCTCACCGCTTCCTTCATCGCCGCCATTCATGTCAGGTGTTTGTTTCTCTACCTTCCAGTCCACGCTACCTAG
>NZ_BBPW01000389.1:0-647 GCF_001028545.1 Treponema endosymbiont of Eucomonympha sp.
GCTGCTCGGTCAAGGCGCAAACAAGATGATAAGCCACCATATGGGGATTCGGGGGCTGGGCATCATCAATGTTTGGCAGCTTTACGGTATAGGCGCAATCCGTGAGCAGAAAGAAGTGCAGCTGGTGATAAATCTCGTCGAGTGGGATTCAAACAAAGTATACGACCGGCTTGGAACGGAAACACAGTCGACTGATTTGCTGGGCGTAAAGGTTCCGCTCATTGAAATTCCGGTCAAACCGGGACGAAATGTGCCTGTCCTTATTGAGACCGCCGCAAAAAACGAGCGTCTCAAGTCTATGGGCTATCATTCGGCGGTTGATTTTAACCGGAATGTGCTTAAGTGGCTGGAAACCGGTACTGCGCTTACCGCCTACTATGGCGGAGATGACTCGTATTGAGCGCATTGCGCTTATTTGCAGAAAAAATTGGGCGTTTTGTAGAGGAGCGACGACAGTGACTGAAAAAATTATTACCGTTCGTAACCGCGCGGGAATTCATGCCCGTCCGGCAGCACTGATTGCGCAAACCGCAAATAAGTTTTCTTCGACAATTATGATAGAGAAAGGGATAGCCACAATAAACGCGAAATCAATCATGGGCGTCATTACAATGGCGGCGGGGTACAACACCGAACTGGTGATACGA
>NZ_BBPW01000390.1:0-644 GCF_001028545.1 Treponema endosymbiont of Eucomonympha sp.
GCCCCCTTTTGTGCGGCTAATGTCCTGAGTGCCGCCGCGTGCCCCGCATGCGTCCGCGTGCGCCTTGATATACGTCGAATCTATCATAAAGATATCCCCGGCAGGCTCGCCTATTGCGGCGTCCGCCAGCGTTTTCCATATTCCCTTGTCCCGCCAGCGGCAAAACCGCTTGTGTATGCTGTTCCAGTTCCCGAATTCTGGCGGTATATCCCTCCACGGAGCGCCCGTGCGCGTCTGCCACGCTGCCGCGTTAATAAACAAGCGGTTGTCTTTCGCCACTCCCCCGCGTTTCCCTGCCTGTCCGGGCAGCAGTTCTTTTATCCGTTCCCGCGCCTCGTCGCTTATATCGTGCCGGTGAATGCCTTCATTTCTTTTCATGCCTCTATTTTACCTCTTTTCCCCTATCCAGTCCACACTGCCTAGGCTAGAACAGCGCCTCTGTGTAGGGCGGCACAGGGCGTTACCCCGTGCATCGCACGGGGTAACGACAGAGTTTCTTGAGGAAACTCTGCATATATGCTTTGCCTATAGGTGAATGGCACAGCGTCAACGAAGTCCGCTCGGTAGTCCCGGCAGGCGCTTATCCGCGCTATGGCTTATATCGCCTTGAACGTTGCCCGCTCGGTAGCCGCAGTAGCCGCTTA
>NZ_BBPW01000391.1:0-641 GCF_001028545.1 Treponema endosymbiont of Eucomonympha sp.
GCCGTCGACACCTCCGACCGCGTGCTGGAATACCTCAGCGTCGCCAACGCGGAATCGGCGTATTGCTTCGGCGAGCCGTTTGACAAAAGCAAGCTGCTCGTAACGGGGCGCTTTTCCGACGGGGAAGAAGCCGACGTGAGCGCGCTCTGCGCCATAAGCGGCTACGATTACGCAAAAAGCGGGGAGCAGACCGTAAGCGCGGCGGTCAACGGGGTACGGGCGGATTTTCCCGTTTCACTGAGCTTTCCCGCGGACACGGAGCTTAGTCCGACAGCCTATACCAAAACCTATATCAAAGGGCAGCCCTACGACTTTGCCGCCACGCGGGTTTCCGCGAAACGAAGCGTGAACGGCAAAACGGTCTCCGCCGTCCTCTCCGCCGGAAGCGGGCTCAGCCCGTCCGCCCTGTCCGGCTATGACGGGGACGCGCCCGGACCGCAGCAGATAAGCATAACGATAGACGACGCGTCCGCAAGCCATTACGTGGGCGTGGTGGGCATAGAGCCTTCCGTCTATTTTGATTACGGCTACTGGCGCATTCCGGGAGTCAACAACAAGGGCACCTATAATGACGGACCGGAGGAAACACCCGCGGCTCGGACGGCCGCTCGTCCTCCGCACGGGGCCTCACGATCCCCGGC
>NZ_BBPW01000392.1:0-643 GCF_001028545.1 Treponema endosymbiont of Eucomonympha sp.
GTTGCCGCGGCCACCAGCGGCGGACGGGATCGTGGAGGCATGCTCGCCCACGCACGCAGTACCGGCGGCAAGAATCTCCGGCGGCTGACATTCCACCAGCGCTCCGACATGCTGAAGAAACTCGCGCAGTATCTGACCGAGCGCAAGGATCAGCTTTACAAGCTCTCGTTCCAGACTGGAGCCACCCGCACCGATAACTTCATTGATGTAGACGGCGGTATCGGAACGCTGTTCGTCTATGCCGGCAAGGGCCGCCGTGAGCTTCCGAACTCAACTTTCCTGCTGGATGGCGCGGTCGAGCCGATGGGCAAGGCCGGCACGTTCGCCGGGCAACATATCATCACGTCGCTGCACGGCGTTGCGGTTCATATCAACGCGTTCAACTTCCCATGCTGGGGCATGCTCGAAAAGCTGGCGCCTGCGCTGCTTGCGGGCGTCCCCGTCGTGTCGAAACCGGCGACGGTGACGTCCTACGTGGCGCACGCACTGGCGCGCATGATCGTGGAATCCGGAATTCTGCCTGAAGGCGCGTTTCAGTTCATCGTTGGCTCGACCGGCGACCTGTTCGATCACTTGACCTGCCAAGATGGGGTTTCGTTCACCGGCCCCGCCGATACGCCGGAAAAGCCGCAACGGCCTCCGG
>NZ_BBPW01000393.1:0-643 GCF_001028545.1 Treponema endosymbiont of Eucomonympha sp.
CCGACACCCCGCAGCGCGTTGCGCCCGACACGTCGCAGAAGGTGCCGATACGCTTCGGCGGGAGGATAACAGCCTATATGCGCGAAAAGCGGGACACGGGGGCACTGTGCGGAATATCGCTGGCAATAGCGGGCTGGCTCCGCTACCTTCTGGCGGTCGACGACGACGGCAAGCCGCTTGAACTCAGCGCCGACCCTATGCTGGAGACGCTCCGCGGCTTAATGCGGGGAATCCGCTTCGGCGAGCCGACTTCTGCGGCGGGCAGGCTCAAGCCGATTCTGTCGAACGCGGCGCTGTTCGGTGTCGATTTGTACGAGACGAAGGTGGCGGAAAAAGTCGAGGCGATGTTTGCGGAACTCATTGCGGGACCGCAAACGGCGCTCGCGGTGCTGAACAAATACTTGACGTAGCCCGTGCAGAGCGCGGGTAACGACCGAGTTTTCTGAAAAACTCGGAGGTGGGCATAGCATATAGGCCAAACAGGACACGCAACTTGCAGGTTTTGCCCCGCTGTTTTTCCATTCGCCTGTCTGGGTAGTGTGGACTGGAAGATAGAGGAATAAACACCTGACATGAATGGCGGCGATGAAGGAAGCGGTGAGCTTTGCGTAGCGCGTGGCAATTCCCCGCCAGCGCTTGAGGG
>NZ_BBPW01000394.1:0-642 GCF_001028545.1 Treponema endosymbiont of Eucomonympha sp.
GGGGGGGGTGGTGAACGGCATAAAAGCAAGCATCGAGCGGCGCTATCGAGCGGGAGAGAAAGGGAACGGACTTTGCCCGTTCCCTTTCTCGTCTCATAGGAGGAAGCGGCAAAACCGCTTCCTCCTATGACGGCGCATAGGCTCCTGCCTGTAGACAACGCTATTTGTTGCAAACTCGCGGCGCATAGGGCGGCAGGTGAAGGGCATAGAGGCTTTTGCCTATGCGCAAGAGACAGCCTTGCTTATAGGTGAAAACAGAGGGACAACGCCTTTCTGCTTTGCTTCGCGTATGCGCTGCCGAGTTTGCTACGCGGGCGGTTTCCGCCCCAGTTGCCTATAACGCCGCCGTCCGCTCGGTGCGGCATTGTCGGCAGGGCGTCCGCAAGCGGCTATGCCCCGTCCGCTTCAAATCCCGCCCCGCGATTTGAAAATTACGCTCCATAATTTACAAATTATGAGCCGCAATTTGAAAATTATGCGCCATAATTTGAAAATTATGAGTTGCAATTTGAAAATCCTGTCCCGTAATTTGAAAATTGTGGCCCGCAATTTATAAATCCTGCTTCATAATTTATAAATCCTGTTCCGCAATTTACAAATTATGTCCGATAATTTATAAATCGTGAGCAAAAATTAACGTGT
>NZ_BBPW01000395.1:0-642 GCF_001028545.1 Treponema endosymbiont of Eucomonympha sp.
CCTGTCCGGGCAGCAGTTCTTTTATCCGTTCCCACGCCTCGTCGCTTATATCGTGCCGGTGAATGCCTTTATTTCCTTTCATGCTCCTATTTTACCTCTTTTCCTTTCTTTAGTCCACACTGCCTAGGGAATCGTTTGCGACGGTACGGAAGCCGCCGCGTCCGCCGCAGAAGAGGTGGTTATAGAGGACGACGGCAAGGACATTCTCACCTACCGCGTCAGGTTCGCAAGCGGCGCGCAGGTGCTCGGCTTGCCCGGCACGCCGCATTCGGTGCGGAGCAAGCAGGGGCGAGTGGTCATAGACGAGGCGGCGTTCGTCGACGACCTTAACGGAATGCTCAAAGCGGCAAAGGCGCTCGTCATGTGGGGCGGTCAGGTGTCGCTCATATCGACGCACAACGGGGACGCGAACCCGTTCGCCGTGCTCCTTGACGGCATACGCGCGGGGCGCGAAGCGGGCTGGTCGCTGCACCGCGTGCCCTTCAGCGAGGCGGTCAGGCAGGGGCTTTATAAGAAAATCTGCGTGAAAAACGGGCGCGAATGGAGCGCCGGGGCGGAGCGGGACTGGGTCGCGTGGGTGCGCGACGTGTACCGCGACAACGCGGACGAAGAGCTTGAAGCGGCTCCTTCGCAGGCGGGCGC
>NZ_BBPW01000396.1:0-641 GCF_001028545.1 Treponema endosymbiont of Eucomonympha sp.
CCTACGACTTGCTACCGAGTTTGCTTCGCAAACTCGCGCAACATATAGGGCGGCGTGCTACCGGGTTTGCTTGCTACAAACTCCCGTCCATAAGCAAAGCATAGGGGCAAAACCTATCTGCCGAGTTCTTTCAGAAAACTCGCCCTTCCCCGCAAGAGGAACGCGCATATTATAGAAGACAAATGCCCCTCCCCGCTACGATTCGCGCCCCGCGCGCCGATAGTATAAGGAACGATGCGCCGCGGGGAACGCGGGCGGCTGGCTTTGGGCGCTGCGGCGGGGCAGCGGAATGACCGTATGCCGCCGCATAAGCGGCGGGCGAAGGAGACTTTTATGAGCGACTATCAGTGGACGGTTCAGCTTACGCCGAACCTTTTGACCCCGGACGTGCCGAACGATTATGTGGCGCAGCTTCTGTCGCCGGGCGCCACGCTGCATAACGAGCAGCTTGCGGACAAACTCGTCGCCGCGCGCACGGAACTGCGGCGCGAAACAATCTTAAGCGTGCTCGCCGCGCGCGACCGGCTCGTGTGCGAAGCCCTTCTGCAGGGTTTTTCGGTGCAGGACGGCGTGCTGCACATAAGCCCGCGGATTCACGGCACGTGGACGGGCGAAATGCACCATTTTGACCCCGCCGCGCA
>NZ_BBPW01000397.1:0-639 GCF_001028545.1 Treponema endosymbiont of Eucomonympha sp.
GTGCGGGATACCAAACGCTTTGAGGGCAAGTCGCTTATCGGCGCGGCGGCGGGGGCGGTCGTGTCCGGCGAGACGAAAGCCTATGCCTTGCAGCAGGGAATGTATGTGCTGGAGCAGACCGGGGAGGCGATACAGATTATGCCCCGCGACCGCTCGTTTGTGCCGCGGAAATGGTAGACGGCGTTACCCGAATGTCCGAGTTTCTTGAGGAAACTCGGCATAGGGGTGGGGCACCTATCGAGTCTGCCGAGGGGCGACATAAGGAAAGCAGACTTGCCGAGCGATATGCCGAAGGGCGGCATAGAGCCCATAGGGCGGATAGGCGGCTACCGAGCGGGTTTGCCGAGGGCTTCCGCCAGTAAGAGTACCGAGAAAGCTTACCGAAGGGCGGGAACCCACAAAGTGGGACGCAAGGATGAAAGAAGCAGGGCGTTTGCCCTGCTTCTTTTGTATGTTGGCAACCACATAGCGCGGCTACCGAGGGGCGAATACCCACGAGCCTGCCGAGCAACCCAACCGACAGGCGAAAGCCTCTGTGCCGTAGTACGGATAAGCATTTACCGTGCTTGCCGAACGATATGCTGGCAGGGCGACATAAAGCCCATAGTACGGGGAAGCACCTACCGTTGTTTATCAAGA
>NZ_BBPW01000398.1:0-638 GCF_001028545.1 Treponema endosymbiont of Eucomonympha sp.
GCTGGTTGCCCTCGCTGTCCGCGTCAAAGAACACCATATCGGATATGTCCTGCTTTGTAACCTCGCCGATAACCAGCGTGGAGCTCTCCGCCTTCTTCACGGAGTTCGACTCAAGCTCCACCGCGGGGTTTGAATAGATAATGTTCCGGTACAGGTTCTGGTAGGACACCGTCGCCAGCGGCAGGAGGTAGTCGTTCACGGCGAACGATGCCGCCGATATGCCGAGTCCTAGACACAGCACGGGGGCGAGAAGCATCATGTATGACTTGCCGCTCGCCCGCAGGACGAGTATCTCGTTGTCGGTGTTCAGCTTGCCGAGGCACATGATGAAGCCGACAAACGTGGCGAACGGCGCGGACTGGGCTATGATGAACGGCAGCGAGTACAGGATAAGCACCGCCACCTGCGGGAGGGGCACCCGCTTTTCGAGGATAGTCTGCGCCGTGTACAGGATTTGGTTGACGAAGAACAGCAGAAAGAAGAACAGGAACGCGATGCTGAAATACATAAGCAGTTCTCTCACGAGATATTTCAGCAGGAGGTGGCTGATTAAGCCCTTCATGCGGAAGGGGTTCCGGGGCAGCGCGGGCAGGCTACTCATCGCCGAGTCCCGTCGAGACGACGCCGCCCGCGCCGCG
>NZ_BBPW01000399.1:0-638 GCF_001028545.1 Treponema endosymbiont of Eucomonympha sp.
AAGTTCCGTCGGAACGCGCCCGCCGTTGATAAACACGCGGTAACCCGACGGCATAGCGCTGTCTCTTTTCGCGTCTATGCCCAGCACTATGCACTGACTGCCAAATATCCGTTTCCCGTCCGTAATCAGACGCGGGTTTTTCACCGCCTGCGAGTTCAGGCTGATTTTCTCCGCGCCCGCAAGAATCGTGGAACGGATATCGTCGAGCGTAGCGATTCCGCCTCCGACGCAAAACGGAATGAATACCTGAGAGGCGACGCGCGCAATCAGGTCAAGGATTGGACCACGCCCACGAGCGGACGCCATAATATCATAAAATACGAGCTCGTCGACGCCCTGTTGATAGTATTCCGCCGCCATTTCGACTGGGTCGCCGATATCGATGTTGTTCTGGAACTTGATACCCTTCGTCGTCCGCCTGTCTTTCACGTCGAGGCAGATGACGATTCGTTTCTTCAGCATAACGCGCCTTTTTCAGCCGGCAGGTCGATAAAGTTTTTCAGCACGGCAAGCCCGCTTTGCCCAGACTTTTCGGGGTGAAATTGTAGCGCAAAGATATTGCCCGCCTGTATCGCCGCCGGCACCTGTATGCCGTAATCGCACACGGCGGATACCACGCGCGGTTCTTTCGGGCGAAT
>NZ_BBPW01000400.1:0-635 GCF_001028545.1 Treponema endosymbiont of Eucomonympha sp.
CGGTCGCTCAAGAGCGCGACGGCGCGTCGTGGCGGGCAAAACACCGTCATGCGCGGGCGGGCTTCCGGAGACGGCGGCGCGGGTGTGCCCGACGGACGCCGCGCCGCAGGTTCCGCGCGTACCGGCGGGGAACGCCGCTCGCGACCGTCCGTCAGCGACGACGGCACGCATTACAGCCCGTTTGCGGAGCTGTTAAAAAACCGTTCATGAGGCTGGACTCCTGCGCCGGCAGCGAGCACACCGGCGGCGCGGTAACGCAGAACGTGCCTATCCAGTGCATAGAGGCACTGTACAGTGCACCGGGTCGTACCTATCCAGTGTACAGGAGCGTACCTGTACACTGGATAGGTACGCAAATAGAACATTAAGGAAGCAGCACTTACTTCAGAGCAATACGGACGTACAGAGGAGCACATATGAGAACCATGCGGCATAAGCAGCGAAAATCGGGTCTTTCTTACGGCAGAAGAAAGAAGAACAAGAAACGGAACTATTTACTGAGGAAGGCAAAGAGGGTGGCGAATGAAAAAGAGGTTGTTCGTCCCGCTGATTGCACTAATGGGGAACGTCCGTCTCCACATGCGACAGCGGATACGTCTCCGGTAACGCAGGCTGACGAGGACAAAGAAAAGGCG
>NZ_BBPW01000401.1:0-632 GCF_001028545.1 Treponema endosymbiont of Eucomonympha sp.
CTAAAGAAGAAGACGCGCCGTCCAAGGAGCGGCTCGCAAAGCTGGAGGAGGAACTGGGGAACCTGAGCGCCTCGCGCGACGCTATGAAGCTGCAGTGGGAGAACGAGAAGAAAGAAATCGGCGAGAGCCGGAAGCTGAAGGAGGAACTGGAGCAGCTCCGCATTGCCGAAACGCAGTATACGCGGGAGGGCAGGCTCGAAAAGGCGGCGGAAATCCGCTACGCGAAGATTCCCGAAATCGAGAAGCGGCTCCGCGGGTCGGAGGAACGCGCGGAGTCCCGCAAGGGCGCGCAGCAGGCGGGGGCGCGGCAGACGCTGCTCCGGCAGGAAGTGGGCGAGGAGGATATCGCGCGGGTGGTGGCGGCGTGGACGGGCATTCCGGTGAGCAAAATGCAGGCGAGCGAACAGCAGAAGTACCTTGCGCTGGAGGCGGAACTGCACCGGAGGGTTATCGGACAGGACGAGGCGGTGTCGAGCGTGTCGGACGCAATCAGGCGGAACCGCGCGGGGCTTTCGGACGAGAACCGCCCGCTGGGGAGCTTTCTATTCATAGGTCCGACCGGCGTGGGCAAGACGGAACTGGCGAGGGCGCTCGCGGACTTTCTGTTCAACGACGAGCGGGCGCTCCCCCGA
>NZ_BBPW01000402.1:0-630 GCF_001028545.1 Treponema endosymbiont of Eucomonympha sp.
GACAGAGAGGTAAGTACCTACCGGGACTGTCGTGAGAGCCAATCGAGGAGCGACATAAAGCCGCAATACGGATATGCGGCTACTGCGGCTATCGAGCGATATGCTGACGATTTCCACCAGTGGTGTTGTCGAGCAAGCCGACCGAGGGGCGATTAAAGCCGTAGTACGGATAAGAACCTACCGGGTCTGCCGAGCGATATGCTGGCGGTTCCCATCAGCGAGGCTACCGAGCGGGCTTGCCGAAGAGCGAAAGCCTATATGCTGTAATACGGGTAAGTACCTACCGTGCCTACCGAGCAATCCGACCGAAAAGCGAAAGCCCTCTATGCCATATTACGGGTAAGCGACTACCGAGTTTGCTTCGCAAACTCGCTTGGCATAGAGGCTGACGGCTAGCGTCGCTTCCGTGAAGACTTGCCGAAGGGCGGCGGGCGGTTTTCACCGGCAAGGCTGCCGAGCAATCCGACCGACAGGCGATATAAAGCCGTAGTACGGATAAGCGGCTAGGTAGTGTGGACTGGAAGATAGAGGAATAAACACCTGACATGAATGGCGGCGATGAAGGAAGCGGTGAGCTTTGCGTAGCGCGTAGCGATTCCGCGCCAGCGTTTGAGGGCGCGGAAGACGTTT
>NZ_BBPW01000403.1:0-629 GCF_001028545.1 Treponema endosymbiont of Eucomonympha sp.
GCCGGCGCGGCGCCTCACCAAAGGGGAATGAAGATCCTCACCACCTTCACGATGCCGCTGTTCGGCATGGTGAACAGGCATTACCTCTGGTTCAAAAGCACGGGATCCGTCAGCCGAGACGAATATGCAGAGATCGTCACCCGCCTGATATCCGACGGAGCACGGAGCCTGCTCAAGTCTCCCCCCAAGACATCGAAGCGCACTGCTGCCGCGGAATAAACGTCCATCGGTGCCCGATAGCACCCAACCTCGAAGTGATCGCATGAAACTCGAAAGCTACATCAACGGACAGTGGGCCGCACCGGGCCGCGATTTCATCGAAGTGCGCAGCGCCGTGAGCGGCGATGTCGTTGCCGAGGCAACCAGCGGCGGACTGGATATGCGCGGCATTCTCGCCCACGCACGCAGTACCGGCGGCAAGAATCTCCGGCGGCTGACATTCCATCAGCGCGCCGACATGCTGAAGAAACTCGCGCAGTATCTGACCGAGCGCAAGGATCAGCTTTACAAGCTCTCGTTCCAGACTGGAGCCACCCGCACCGATAACTTCATTGATGTAGACGGCCGTATCGGAACGCTGTTCGTCTATGCCGGCAAGGGCCGCCGGGAGCCTCCGAACCCCACATTGA
>NZ_BBPW01000404.1:0-632 GCF_001028545.1 Treponema endosymbiont of Eucomonympha sp.
CGCCGATAGTTAAAAATCAAGGAAAAAGAGTAAGACACAATCAATTAAACGACGTGCTTATAGTGAAAAATAAAACAGAAAGTGAATATCAAATAATGCTGATAACAAAAATAAATAAAGAATTTATGGAATGTCTTACAGAATTAAGAGAATATGCTCGCGCTGAAACGAAAGACAATAAATCCCCTGTTATTAGATTTATGCAGATAGAAGAGTTCTTGAAGAAACATCTAGAAAGAAGACACTGAAATCGTATGCATAGGCATATAAAGCGGCGGCGCACGGGCAAGGCAAAACCATAGGACGCGCCTCTAGGTAGTGTGGACTAAAAAGGAAAAAGAGGTAAAATGGGAGGTATGAAAAGAAATGAAGGCATACACCGGCACGATATAAGCGACGCGGCGTGGGAACGGATAAAAGACCTGCTGCCCGGACAGGCAGGGAAGCACGGGAGAGTGGCGAAAGACAACCGTTTGTTTATCAACGCGGTAGCATGGCAGACGCACACGGGCGCTCCGTGGAGAGATATACCGCCAGAATTCGGAAACTGGAACAGCATACACAAGCGGTTTTGCCGTTGGCGGGACAAGGGAATAGGGAAAACGCTGGCGGACGCCGCAATAGGCGAGCCT
>NZ_BBPW01000405.1:0-629 GCF_001028545.1 Treponema endosymbiont of Eucomonympha sp.
AAACGTCTTCCGTGCCCTCAAGCGCTGGCGGGGAATTGCTACGCGCTATGCAAAGCTCACCGCTTCCTTCATCGCCGCCATTCATGTCAGGTGTTTGTTCCTCTACCTTCCAGTCCACACTACCTAGCCGGTATGCTGGCGTATGCAGACGACATATATGTTTGCCGCCTGTCATGTTTTTTTCTTCGCCGGCACCCCCTGCCGCTTCCTAATGTGCGCCGCTCTCCAGAAAATCCCTGATTTCCGCCGTGAACCGGTCGCCGTACTGCTCCATTTTGACCTTGCCGACTCCCGGCACTTCGAGGAATCGCGCCTTCGTCTGCGGCAGCTTGCGGCACATATCCTTGAGAGTCGCGTCGGCAAACACGATATAGGCGGGGACGTTCGCGTCCCCGGCAACGCGCTTCCGCAGCTTCTTGAGCCGCGACAGCAGTTCCGCGTCGATTTCGCCGCCCGCCTCCGCATGGAATGTCTCTCGTGCGCCCTGAATCGCCTCCTCGCGCGGAAGCATCATCTCAAGCCGCAACGGACGCTCCCTGTCGAGGATTTCGCGGGTCTTTGCGCTCCACTTCAGCACGGGGTATTCGGCGCCGTCTAGCAGCAGGTACCCGCGCTCGACCAGCCGGTCT
>NZ_BBPW01000406.1:0-628 GCF_001028545.1 Treponema endosymbiont of Eucomonympha sp.
AACGAGCGCGGTACGCTTGTCCTACAGCTCCGCGACGCGGTCCGCGTCGGCGCGCATATTGCGGTCGGCAATGTTCCGCTTTACCGCCGCGAGGTTGTCTTTTATAAAACGATAGTCAAGCATATTGTGGTACTCGCTTCTCCGCCGAAGCCGAAATCTGCGGCGGACGCTCATTGCTACATTCTGGCAGGCGAAAGCGCCGCTTATTTCAGCTCATACGTTACGCTGACCGCAGCCGTAACGGTGTTGGCTCCCGCTCCTATCGGCGTCGGCACGTAGCTTCCAGCCGAATCGGCAAGCGCGCGGGCTGTTTTCGGCGCATATACCGGAACCGGCGCGCCGAGCGCGTCTGCAACGTGCAGCACCCTGCCGAGTTTCGCCGAGGATTCGGCGGCAAACAGCCGGGCGGTCGCTTCCGCCTGACGCAGCGCGCGGATTCGGGCTTCGCGGAGCGCATTTTCGGTGTCCGACGACGAATAGTCGAGCGACGAAAGCTCATTCGCTCCGGCGCGTATCGCCGCGTCTATCAGTTGACCGACCAAATTAAGCGTTTGCACCGTGACGTTCAGCCGGTTCGCCACGCGGTATTCTCCCGGCGCGTTCGCGCCGCTGCCGTAGCCGGTCTCGC
>NZ_BBPW01000407.1:0-625 GCF_001028545.1 Treponema endosymbiont of Eucomonympha sp.
CGGCACATGGTAATGCCGGCAATTGTTTTAGGGCTGGGCAACGCGGCGATGATGCTGCGCTACACGAGAAGCAGCGTAGCGGGCGTGTTAAGCTCGGATTACATACGGACAGCGCGCTCCCACGGACTCCGTGAAAACACAATTGTTTTTAAACATACGCTGAAAAACATCATGATACCGGTGGTAACCGTATTGAGTCTGCAAATCCCCGACTTGCTGTCCGGCGCGCTGCTCACGGAAACCGTGTTCAGTTGGCCGGGCGTGGGACGTCTCAGTTTCGAGGCGGTGCGTCACCGCGATTATCCGCTGATTATGGGCATTTTGCTCGTTATGGCACTTATCACCTTAAGCGCGAATTTTATCGCCGACGTTTCCTACGCCGTTATCGACCGCCGGATTACGCTGGGGAACGGGCATGAATAGCGCGCGTAAACTGTGGAAAGAAAGCGCGCTGGTTCGGGCAGGCGTCGTAATGCTGCTGTTTCTCGTGGCGTTTTCATTGGCGGGTCCGCCCTTTTCGCGGTTTCGCCGCGACGAAATCAGCATTTCTGAGGGTGCAAAGCCGCCCCGCACAGCGCGCCCGCTCCGCCCCCCCGAAATGGGGCGCCCCAGCTTCCACCCCCCC
>NZ_BBPW01000408.1:0-626 GCF_001028545.1 Treponema endosymbiont of Eucomonympha sp.
TAATGCCGAAGCCGGACGCGTCCGCCCGGTTCACCCGCGTCGTGGCAATGCTGATTTCGGCTTCGGAGTCGAGGTGGTTCTTCAAAAACTGCTGAATATCCATGCGGTACAGCTGGTCGCCCGAAAGAATGACGTAATGCGTCGGGTTTTGCGTCTTAAAGTGAATGAAATTTTTGCGCACCGCGTCGGCGGTGCCCTCGTACCAGCCGGAGTGCTCCAGCGTCTGCTCCGCCGCGAGGATTTCCACAAAGCCGTGCGAGAACCGGTCAAAGTTATACGTGTTCGAGATATGCATGTGCAGCGAAGCCGAGTTGAACTGCGTCAGCAGATACACTTGTCTGATATCGGAGTTTATGCAGTTCGACACCGATATGTCGATAATGCGGTATTTGCCGCCGAAGGGAACCGCCGGCTTGGACCGTTCTTTGGTGAGCGGATACAGCCGCGTCCCCTTCCCTCCGCCCAGAATAATCGCGAGCGCTTTTACGCCTGACATAGCCGCCTCCGTGCCGCCGAATGTACTCCCGTATTATAGCACGCATATTTCCCCTGTAAACGGCAGCAGTGCGCGGAGGGCTGCGAATCCGCCCGTCGGTAGAATCGTTATCCGAGCTTATATCGCGCCG
>NZ_BBPW01000409.1:0-627 GCF_001028545.1 Treponema endosymbiont of Eucomonympha sp.
ATTCGACGTATATCAAGGCATACGCGGACGCATGCGGGGCACAAGGCGGCAGTCAGGACATTAGCCGCACAAAAGGGGGCTGAACAGCAAATTGCACTTGGTAGTCGACGAGTACGGGATACCGGCAGGCGGCATTGTGACAAGCGGTACTGTCGCGGACTGTAGCCAAGCGCCTCTCCTTATGAAGGGTTTGGAAGCGGAAGCGTTCCTTGCGGACAAGGCGCATGACACGAACGAACTGCTCGGCATGCTTAAGGAAGCGGATATAGCAGCAGTCATCCCTCCGGTTAAAAGCCGGAAAAAGCAGAGAGCGTACAATCATGAACTGTATCGGGCACGGCACGTCATTGAAAATGTCTTCCGCGCCCTCAAGCGCTAGCGGGGAATTGCCACACGCTACGCAAAGCTCACCGCTTCCTTCATCGCCGCCATTCATGTCAGGTGTTTATTCCTCTACCTTCCAGTCCACACTACCTAGTATACGTATTTCCCCGAGCACAAAACGCTTCCGCAAAATCCGGCTGTAGCTCTGTCGCCTTCGTGTAGGCTTCTATCGCCGCGTCGTATTCTTTCTTGGCATAGCGCTCGTTTCCCTGCGCCCCAAAAGCCGCCGCTTCCGCGTTCAGT
>NZ_BBPW01000410.1:0-623 GCF_001028545.1 Treponema endosymbiont of Eucomonympha sp.
TAGAGGCGGAAAAGAGGCGGGGCGCAAGCCCTGCCTCTTTTTATGTGCGGGCGCGTTGCTGCCGCCAAAAGAAGGAGACTCTCCCTACTACAATAGGGACATTCTCCCCGCTATGGTGGTGTGATACCTCCCGCGGATTCGTCTGTGCCACGCTCGCGACTCTGCCTATATGCCTACCTACAAGCAAAACCTATGTGTGCCACTCTATATGCCTGCGAGTTTTCGGTAAGCGAAGCGGCGCAAACTCGGTAGCAACGCCTACGGCGTGCGCAGTATACTGAGCCTATGACCATTTTCTCGTGGAACGTAAACGGAATCCGCTCCGCCGAGCGGAAGGGCTTCGTCCCGTGGTTGCTCGCCTCCGGCGCGGACGTGGCGTGCATTCAGGAGACAAAAGCGCGCCCGGAGCAGCTTCCCCCGCCACTGCGCTCGCCCGCTTCCGGCGCCGTCTCGTATCAGTCGTTCTGGGCGTCGGCGGAGAAACCCGGCTATTCGGGCACGGCGCTCTACAGCCGCCTGCCGCCCGACCGGGTGGACACACTGGGCGTTCCCCGCTTCGATGCCGAAGGACGGGTGCTCGCCGCGCACTACGGCGGCACCGTCGTCGTCAGCGCGTATTTCCC
>NZ_BBPW01000411.1:0-623 GCF_001028545.1 Treponema endosymbiont of Eucomonympha sp.
CAGATAAGAATGCCGCGCGGCAAATCCTTTCCGCTCAAGGCGTTGGCGTATCTTTTCGCCTGTTCATACGCCTTCTGCAAATCTTTTCCCGGCGTCTTCATCTCAGCCAGAATATGGGCGGGCCAGAACAAGTCGATATAGCCCGTGCCGGCGGGCGCCGGTTCGCCGAATAAATCCGGCTCGGCGTCAAAACCGTCGCGCAGCGTTACCTTCCGTTCAAAGACGGCGACCTTGCTTCGCGGCACGCCGAAGACGTGGAAAAATTCGTTTTCAAACGTCTGCGCGTCCGCTTCTTCCCGCGCGGCGGGCGCGCGGTCCTTCCAGCCGTCCGCGAATTTCGCCGCCCGCGCTCTGATTTCATTCCAAGAGATAATAGCCATACGGATTCCCTCCGTGCCGTCCCGCAGACTGTATATGCCTCCGCGCAGCCGTGTCAACGAAACGCGGGATTCCGCGCCTCCCACGCGGGTATGCGTGACGCATACCCGAAGTTCTGTGACGCATACGCGGGAGTATGCCGCAGAACCCCGGAGTTCCGTGACGCATACCCGGAATTCCGCGGCTTATACCCGCGTCGGAGCGACGCATACCCGGAATTAAGCGGCTCATACCCGGAATTATGC
>NZ_BBPW01000412.1:0-622 GCF_001028545.1 Treponema endosymbiont of Eucomonympha sp.
CGCGTGGCAAGCCGGAAGGCTGACGCGAGCAACATTTCGTGGTTTGCCTATAACCAATGAGCGGCGTTACCCGCGCCGCGCGCGGGTAAGGTCCGATAGGTGAAGCAGAGAGGCGGAGGCCGAACGGCATAGACGCGAAAGAGCGGGACACACGCCCCGCTCTTTTTTTATGCCCTGCGCTGTGCCCCCGCCAAAAGAGGGAACGTCTCCCGCGCATAGCGGTATGATACCTCCCACTACAGTGGTATGATACCTCCCATTACAGTGGTACGATGCCTCCCACCATAGTGGTGCGATACTTCCCACTACAGTGGTGCGATGCCTCCCGCTATGACAGGGAGCGGAGCTTCCCGCTGTGGCGGGAAACAGAAGCCCCGCTACGATACGGTTAAGTCTTTGCTGTAGGTGAACGAGTGCGGCGTTTTGAGGTTTTTGCCGCCGCTGCCAAACTGCGTGATAATCCGCGTCCGATAGGTTCCCGCGTCAAGGGCGGGGATGACCGCGATGATTTCGCCCGGGTTGTTCACCACAAGATCGCTCGCGTCAACTTTGACCGGCTCGCCGTCCGCGGGCACAAAGTACAAGCCGACCGAGGCGTCCTCGCCCGCGATTCTCAGCTTGA
>NZ_BBPW01000413.1:0-620 GCF_001028545.1 Treponema endosymbiont of Eucomonympha sp.
AGAGCTGGGGCGTGCTTTATTGCCTGTGGCAAATCCGCTCTCGCGCGGTCATAGGCGCCCTTGACGTCATAGGCAGTGCCGCGATTATTGTAGGCAGATGCATAATTCGGGTCGAGCTTTATCGCGTCCGTAAAAAACGCTATCGCGGTGTCAAACTCTCCCCGCCCGGCGAACAAAAGCCCTTTGTCCAAAAACGCGCCGGCGGTAGTCGGCGCGGCGTTTTCCGCAGCGCCGTAGTCGGCGGCGCGGGAAACCGTCTTGCTGTTCCTGAGCGCGGCGAGCAGTCTTCGCAGTTTCGCCGTGTTTTGCACGTCGAGCCGCGTCGACGTTTTCCGCACGGCGCTTTCAACGTGTACGGACTGCGCCCGAAAGCGGTACGCGTCTCCGGCTGCGATAAATTGCCCGGTTATCACCGCTTGCGCCCCGACGAATTTGCCTATTGCCTGCGCGGATTTGTCGTCAACGTCTCCCGAAAGCATGCAAATGCAGCTCTTTGCGCACGTATGCAAGGTTTGTTCTGTCGGCAACCTGCAGTTTGCTGCCT
The DNA here is from genome assembly GCF_001028545.1 of Treponema endosymbiont of Eucomonympha sp. Taxonomy (NCBI): domain Bacteria; kingdom Pseudomonadati; phylum Spirochaetota; class Spirochaetia; order Treponematales; family Treponemataceae; genus Treponema; species Treponema endosymbiont of Eucomonympha sp. The sequence goes on from NZ_BBPW01000413.1 coordinate 545, forward strand.
GTCAGAGCGCCGGCAAGCTCTTCCATAATATAGTCGGAAAGACCGGCGGATTCCGAATCGAACCCGACAATCGCAA
>NZ_BBPW01000414.1:0-626 GCF_001028545.1 Treponema endosymbiont of Eucomonympha sp.
GTGCGGGGCACGCGGCGGCACTCAGGACATTAGCCGTACAAAAGGGGGCTGAACAGCAAATTACATTTGGTAGTTGACGAGTACGGGATACCGGCAAGCGGCATTGTGACAAGCGGTACTGTCGCGGCTTGTAATCAAGCGCCTCTCCTTATGGAGGATTTGGAAGCGGAAGCGTTTCTTGCGGACAAAGCGTATGACACGAACGAACTGCTCGATATGCTTAAGGAAGCGGATATAACAGCCGTCATCCCTCCGGTTAAAAGCCGGAAAGAGCAAAGAGCGTACAATCATGAACTGTATCGGGCACGGCACGTCATTGAAAACGTCTTCCGCGCCCTCAAGCGCTGGCGCGGAATTGCTACGCGCTACGCAAAGCTCACCGCTTCCTTCATCGCCGCTATTCATGTCAGGTGTTTGTTTCTCTACCTTCCAGTCCACGCTACCTACGAGGCAGTCCGCGCAAAGTCCGGCTTATAGCATGATATTTTATATGCGTTGTACCGGTATAGACAAACACAATAAAAAGTATTACAGTTAAGCATGACAAGACAAATAGAATTTGACCCAGACAAAGAAGCGATAAACTGGAAAATTCACAAAATCCACTTGTCAACAGCCGCCCTTGT
>NZ_BBPW01000415.1:0-619 GCF_001028545.1 Treponema endosymbiont of Eucomonympha sp.
CCCGCCACGCCGCCCTCCGGATCTCGCTCCACCGGCCATGTCGTCTATAGTCGCCTCAATCTGCACCAACTGCTCGGTCAGCCACGGTTCCGCCCCCCTTCCGGCGATGCCGTCCGCTTCTTCGCGGAGAGAGGCGCGGAGCACATTCGGCTTGTCCATCTGCCGCGATCCGATGCCGTATGCCGTGTTGATTTCGGTAAAACGCGCCGCCGTGCCGAATGCCCCGACGCATGACGCCAAAATCGCCGCGCCGGTCGGCGTGGTCATCTCCTTGTCGAAGCCGCCGGTCGTAACCGGCATTCCTTTGCACAAGAGGAGTGTCGCGGGCGCAGGGACGGGAAGCTCGCCGTGGGCGCACCGCACCGTGCCGCCGCCTAGTTCAACCGGAGACGCAGTAACGCGGTCGGGAGCGAGCGCATCGAGGCACAGCGCCACGCCGACAATGTCGACAATAGAGTCGAGCGCGCCCACCTCGTGAAACGTTACTTCGTCCGCGGCAGTGTTTCCGATGCTTTTTCAGCAGTATGCACTTCACTATCGCTCATACGTTTCTCCTGTTGAACGAACATATCGTCATCTTTGCAAAATCGCCGTATGTGTGCCGCGCGTCAGAACGGCA
>NZ_BBPW01000416.1:0-613 GCF_001028545.1 Treponema endosymbiont of Eucomonympha sp.
TTCAGCCGCCGGACAAAAGCGGCATATGAGAGCAGGTTTTCACCAAGCTTCAGGCGAAAAACGTAGCCGAAGCGACGGTTCTTTCGCCGGATTTGACGCCAGTCAAGGCGCACTCCGACGCTCACGGGGCATTAACAAAATGGAAAACAGGCGATAAGGAAATCGTACGGGGACTGGCACACAAAGATACACGCAATAACGACAGGCGACGCGGTGCTTGTGAAGTTTAGCCTGCCTGCGGGGAACGCTTCCGGCGCGAAAGAGGGTCCGTTGCTACTGGAAAGCATAGGGAAACGCGAAGGCACTATGCTGCTTATGGATAAGGCATATGAGGATAACAAAACGCGGGCGTTTTCATGGAAACGCGGCTTTGCTCCCGCCGAAACGCAGCCGCAAAAAGCCGGGGGATTATGACCTTGAACTGTACAAGGAGCGCAACGGCGTTGAATCTTCCGCCGCGTGAACACTCCCTAACTGACCCGTTCCTATATACGTATAGTTATGTTGATAGGGCGCGTCTCTGTCCGCCGGGTTTTCCGGTCTTGATTGTAGATGCGTCAATACCACTAGGTATGGCAAAATCATAATTGAGACCAAACGAAAAAGTCATTGA
>NZ_BBPW01000417.1:0-614 GCF_001028545.1 Treponema endosymbiont of Eucomonympha sp.
AAGCAGCGAAGCTGCCTGTATATTTCCCGTTACGTTACCCGAAACAACAACGGTATTTGACTTCATCGCACCGACCGTACAGACCGCCGAATTCGCTATTTCGAGATAGCCCGTCGCCTGAATATCTCCCTCAAATTTACCGGCTATCACCAGATTGTCAGTAAATGATAACTCGCCTGAAAACTCGGTTTCTTTGCCGAATACGGTCTTGTTTGTTCTCGCAGCAGCCATTACCCACCTCCGTACCGCACGCGTGCATGGTGCTAATAATATTAGTATCACTGCATCTGCAAAACATTTCTCAGACGTATTTACATTGCATAAAGCGACGCTAATAATTGTCAAACATATAAATATACTGAACGCCGTGACAAGCCTGTTGCAACGAGTGCATGCGTTGTTATTCGCATACATTTGGACTGGCAATAATGAAGCACTTTTTGCACTTCCAGCAAATACCGCTTCTTTGCCGCGTCGGAAGCGCTCCCAGCGATAAATTAAACTGCATAACCGCTGCGTCGCCTGCTGCCGTTTTCTTTAATGCCCAGTCAACAAAGAACGCTTTGACTGTTGTTAAATCCAGCGAAAAAAAACCTCGTTATGTTTATGTTTTC
>NZ_BBPW01000418.1:0-619 GCF_001028545.1 Treponema endosymbiont of Eucomonympha sp.
GACTTCTACAACTTTCCCTATGCGTTCGGGCTGCTGTTCGGCACGGCGCTGTACGGGCGGTATTGCGCGGAAAGCGCGGCGTTCAGCGAGACCTATGTGCGTCTGCTCCGCGAGACGGGAAGCGCAAGCTGCGAGGATGTGTGCCGCCGCGCGGGGTTCGCTATCGAAAAGCCGGAGTTCTGGGCTTCCGGCATCGCGTCGATTACGGCATTCTATACCGAGCATCTGGCAGCGCTCGGCTGACGCGGCGGGGAGCACCCAGACAAAAAAGCAGGGCAGAAGCCCTGCTTTTTAAGCTTAACGGCGCAGGCTGAATCCCCGCGTATCCGTCTGCCGACACATAACCAGCACCCATTCAGCGCCAGTATAAAAACAAACGCGCTCCAGCTTTTATCCGGCTGAGCGCTTGTTTTGTAATAATGCCCAGAACAAGACTTGAACTTGCACACCCTTTCGGGCTCTGGTACCTGAAACCAGCGTGTCTACCAATTCCACCATCTGGGCGCATTTCCGCAATAATCTATACCATTTTGAAAAAAGAATCAACGCCTGCCGAATAGCGAGAGTTTGCCACTCGCCTATAAGTCAGCGCAAAGCGCCGACTGGGGTTTTCGTAGTT
>NZ_BBPW01000419.1:0-609 GCF_001028545.1 Treponema endosymbiont of Eucomonympha sp.
CCTCCGTACGGTGTTAACCTGCAAAAGCCGTCACGGTGTCTGTTGTAAATGCTACGGGCGCAATTTGGCGCGCAATAAAATTGTCGAAATCGGCGAAGCAGTAGGTATTATCGCCGCACAGTCCATAGGTCAACCAGGTACACAGCTTACGATGAGAACATTCCATGTCGGCGGAACGGCGTCGAAAACAAGCGAAGAAAACCGCATCGTTCTAAAATACCCGATCATCATCAAATCCGTGTCAGGTACACACGTCGTCCGTAAAGACGGAAAATGGCTCTTTACCCGCAAGGGTACATTAATAGTAACACATATCCTTTGCGAACATACACTTTCGGCGAAAGCGAAATTGCTCGTCGCAGAAAACAGTCGTGTACCGAAAGATACGCCGCTTTTTATGGCAGGCAACAAAACGGTGTGTGCGGCAGCGGCGGGTAACGTTATTATCCGCGAAAAAACACTATACGTTACTGCACCGGGCGACCAGAAAATTGAAATTCAGAACGGGTCTTTGCTTTTTTTCAAAGCGGGCGATATTGTCCCAGAGAATCAGATGCTTTCGATGTTTGATGCGTTTTCCGAACCGATTATCGCAGAAGTTGACGGTTA
>NZ_BBPW01000420.1:0-610 GCF_001028545.1 Treponema endosymbiont of Eucomonympha sp.
AATGCCGTCGCGCATGAAGATCATCGACACAATGATGATGAAGCCGAGCAGCAGGTGTTCATATTCCTGAAACACGGTGAGCACCTGAGGCAGCGTGATGAGAACCGCAGCACCGACAATGCTGCCGACGACCGAGCCGAGCCCGCCAAGCACCACCATGGTCACCATCTCCACAGAATGGAGAAATCCGGCCTGATCGGGATTGATGAAACCATTCATGAGCGCAAGGGCGGAGCCCGCAATCGACGCATAGGCGGCCGCGATCACGAACGCCTGCAACTTGAAGCGGGCAACGTTGATACCCGCCACGCGTGCCGCGACCTCGCTGTCATGCAGCGCGCGGAAAGCACGCCCTGTCGGCGTATCGTTCAGGTTGAGAGCGATCCACGTTCCCAAAATCAGAAGCCCGCCCGTGACCCAATACCAGGTGTCCGATCCGCTGACGCGCCAGCCGAACAGCACCAGCTTGGCAACCGGCATACCGTCAGGCCCGCCGGTCCAGCGGCTCTCCGTGGTGATAACGAGCGCCACGAGCACGCCGAGACCAAGCGTTGCAATGGCGAGGTAATGCCCCTTCAGTTTCAGGATCGGGCGGCCGACGAGATAGGCC
>NZ_BBPW01000421.1:0-606 GCF_001028545.1 Treponema endosymbiont of Eucomonympha sp.
CCCCGGAGAGGACGGCAGCCGCGACTTCGGCGATCTAATCAGGCTGCCGGTAGCGCGCCTCGCCGAAAAGTACGCCGTCCGCGACCGCCTGCGCCGCCAATTCCGCGCCGTCATGGTGGACGAGTATCAGGACGCCAACGTAGCGCAGTTCAAACTGCGGCGGCAGCTTGCGGGCGACGAGACGTATGTGTGCGCCGTCGGCGACGACGACCAGTCGATTTATCGCTTCCGCGGCGCGGAGGTGCGGAATATCCTGTCGTTTCAGGAGCAGTTCGCCGGAACGGAGCTGATTCGGCTGGAGGAGAATTACCGCTCGTTCGCGCCGATTCTCGAAGTCGCCAATAGCGTCGTGAGCAAAAACCGCGACCGGCTCGGCAAGACGCTCCGCGCCCGGCGGAAAGGCGGCGAAAAGCCCGCGCTCTACTATCTGGGCGACCAAGACGAGGAAGCGCGGCTCTGCGCCGACCTGATAGCGCGCGCCCACAAATCCGGCTCGCCCTATGCGGACTGGGCGGTGCTGTACCGCACGAACGCGCAGTCGCGCGGCTTTGAGAGCGAGTTTCTCCTCCGCTCGCTCCCGTATGCCGTCGTCGGCTCGCTCAAGTT
>NZ_BBPW01000422.1:0-606 GCF_001028545.1 Treponema endosymbiont of Eucomonympha sp.
ACCTGCGCAGGACGTGATTATGCGCCTTTATAGCGGAACACGGCGCGAAAGTCAACGCGAGCCGGACGCTTGAGCCTGCCCCGCCGCTTCGCTATACTGCCGGAATGGAAAAACTGAAAGTGCTGCTCCCGAAAGGGCGCATATACGACAGCGTCGCGTCGCTGTTCGGCGGCGCGGGAATCTCGCTGAAGCTGCCGGAGCGCTCGTACCGCCCCGTCGTCGACCAGAACGACCTTGAAATCAAACTGATGAAGCCCCAGAATATCGGCAGGCTGCTCGAACTGGGCGCGCACGACGCGGGCTTCACGGGGCGCGACTGGATAGACGAGACGGGCGCGGACGTGGAAGAAATCATGGATTTGGGCTTCGACCCGGTGCGCATCGTGGTGGCGGTGCCGCAAGCGCTCGACGACGCCGCGCTCAGGGCAAAGCGCATAATCGCCGCCACCGAATACGAGGCGCTCGCCCGCCGCTGGCTCGACGCGCGGGGGTTTAACGCGCTCATCGTCCGCACGCACGGCGCGACCGAGGTGTTCCCCCCCGACGACGCCGACATGATTATAGACAACACGGCGACCGGGCGCACGATTGCGGAAAACGGGCTGC
>NZ_BBPW01000423.1:0-605 GCF_001028545.1 Treponema endosymbiont of Eucomonympha sp.
CCAGAAACGTCACCCCTGTCTCCTCCGGCACGCAGACGATTCCCGCGTCTGACGGTAGCTTGATTTCGTGTTCGGGCAGAATGGCGCGCAGCTCGTCCCGCTTGTGCGCGTTGCCTGTCGCAAACCACAGCGTCATGTTTCCCCCTTATTCAAGGTTCCGCGCCTGCTCGCGGATATTCTCGAGCGCGTCCTTCGCGGCTATCACCGCCTCACCCACTTCCGCGCACTGATTCTTCGAGCCGACGGTGTTGATTTCACGGTTGAGTTCCTGACAGATGAAGTCGATTCTGCGACCGGGCGCGTCGGTGCCGCCGGGGGCAAGCGCCCTGTGCAGCGCCGCGATATGGCTCTTCAGCCGGACGGTCTCCTCGCTAATCGTGTATTTGACGAGCATTGCGGCGGTTTCGCTCAGAATGCGTTGTTCGTCAGCGGCGTCACCCATGACTTCGGCAAAGCGTGCGGCGAGCTGGGCACGGAACGCCTCGTCCATTCTGGACTGCCATGTGGCGAACACCGCGAGCGAATATTCCAGCGCGGCGAGTTTATCCAACACGTCGGCGCGGAGGTTTTCGCCTTCGCGCTCGCGGTCGACGACGAATTCTCCG
>NZ_BBPW01000424.1:0-603 GCF_001028545.1 Treponema endosymbiont of Eucomonympha sp.
TCAAGGATTACTTAAGTTATACCAATACCATTACCAAGTTCTTAAAGATGAATTAGGATTAGACCCTAACCTTAATTCAAGTATCGCAGCACCAAGAGTTACTTCACAAAACGCTGAATCAGCTATTATCATTACAGATAACACAACTGATTATATGTACGATGCTTATTTGCATTGTATGGAAGATACAGGAAAGAAAGTAGCTTGCTTACTCAATGCAAGCGTAACGCATGGTGCTAAAAAATACAGAGAGTTATTAAAAGAAGAAGAAGTGGTAGGTAGAAATTTCACTACCCGAATCAAAATGCTTCCTAATGACCAAGAAGTTTTGAAGTTGGAAAATATGCTGAATGTAACAATGACTGCTAATGCGGATTTTGTTCTTTACATTGATCCGTTTAAGCTGATTAGAATTTGTAAGGAGGATGTAAAACTTGCAGAACTTTTATTCAGACAAGCACAGAAAAGATATTTAAAAAGCAAGCAAGAGCAAGCGCAACAAAACAGCGAATACAACGCACAGATACAAGTACAATCGCAGCAAGCAAAAGCACAATCAGACGCAGCACTTGAGGAACAGAAAATAAAGACTTTGAGGGTGGT
>NZ_BBPW01000425.1:0-601 GCF_001028545.1 Treponema endosymbiont of Eucomonympha sp.
CGCTATGCAAAGCTCACCGCTTCCTTCATCGCCGCCATTCATGTCAGGTGTTTGTTCCTCTACCTTCCAGTCCACACTACCTAGAACAGAGGCTCTCGTCCGCCCACACGAGAGCCTCTGTGCCAAGCGAGTTTGCGGCGACCCCTGCACGGGCGAGTGTCGATTCCCTGCAAACTTCCGCGGCTTCCCCGCAATCTTTCGCGGACTTCCCGCAAACCCAGTCGGCGCGTGCCGGTACGCCTTCACTCATAGGCAAAGCCTTTATGTCCGTTCACCCGCACCAACCTATATGTCGAGTTCCTTCAAGGAACTCGAACATTCCCCGCAAAGGGGCAACGCCCGCAGCTTATGCATACGGTTGGAAAACGCGAAGGGACAGGCGCGTCCCTGGGGACCGGTGTTTTCAACGATTATTCCGTGAGGGGATAAGGCGAGAGGCTGTCCGGGGTTAAAACTGGGCAGCCTTTTTTTGTTTTTTAGGCTTGAATAAAACTTGCGGCTATGGTATAATAATTTGGGTACGCCGTTTATTGTGCTGTAAAATGGTGTAACGTCTAGGACGTTAGGCGAAACAATGCTCGATGTTATCTTGTAGCATGGT
>NZ_BBPW01000426.1:0-612 GCF_001028545.1 Treponema endosymbiont of Eucomonympha sp.
AAACGTCTTCCGTGCCCTCAAGCGCTGGCGGGGAATTGCTACGCGCTATGCAAAGCTCACCGCTTCCTTCATCGCCGCCATTCATGTCAGGTGTTTGTTCCTCTACCTTCCAGTCCACACTACCTAGAGCATAAAGATACACGCAATACCGGCAGACGATGCGGCGCTTGTAAAGTTCAATCTATCATACGGGGCATAAATAGGGCATGCGGGAGCCACACGCGCCTATGACTCTCCAGCGGGAGTCTGTGCCGAAGAGTGCGCACACAGCTGGAACTATCCCGCTCCCCCCATAAGTGAGCGCCTCTCTCACCAATAGGTTAGACCAGATCTAACGCACTGGTTAGAAGGTCTCTGTACCGTAGCACAGAGACCTTCTGCATTATGGCGCAGAGGAATTCTGCCAAACGGGTACGGGATGCACCGCTCCCGCGTATTGGCAGCGCCTTGCGTCAGGCGGGACTCCTCCGCTTATCCCGCTCGCTTTGCCTTGCGAATACTCTGGCGTGCCGCCTGCGAAACCGCCGAGCCTGTTCGCTTCATCCTTCGCAAGACACCTGTTGGCAAAAGCGGCGGCAGTATGATATAAATACCCTACACTCGACAGGAGGT
>NZ_BBPW01000427.1:0-600 GCF_001028545.1 Treponema endosymbiont of Eucomonympha sp.
GCCGCCGCACCGATTCGGTGAGCGCCCGCCCTCGTCGTAGCCCACGTAGCCCGGAGGCGCGCCGATGAGGCGGCTCACCGCGAACTTTTCCATATATTCGCTCATATCGATTCGGGTGAGCGCCCGCTCGTCGTTGAACAGAAAGTCCGCGAGCGCCCTCGCCAGTTCCGTCTTGCCCACGCCGGTCGGTCCTATGAATAGAAAGCTCCCCAGCGGGCGGTTCTCGTCCGAAAGTCCCGCGCGGTTCCGCCTGATTGCGTCCGACACGCTCGACACCGCCTCGTCCTGCCCGATAACCCTTTGGTGCAGTTCTGCCTCCAGCGCAAGGTACTTCTGCTGTTCGCTCGCCTGCATTTTGCTCACCGGAATGCCCGTCCACGCCGCCACCACCCGCGCGATATCCTCCTCGCCCACTTCCTGCCGAAGCAGCGTCTGCCGCGCCCCCGCCTGCTGCGCGCCCTTGCGGGATTCCGCGCGTTCCTCCGAACCGCGGAGCCGCTTCTCGATTTCGGGAATCTTTGCGTAGCGGATTTCCGCCGCTTTTTCGAGCCTGCCTTCCCGCGTATACTGCGTTTCGGCAATGCGGAGCTGCTCCAGTTC
>NZ_BBPW01000428.1:0-600 GCF_001028545.1 Treponema endosymbiont of Eucomonympha sp.
GAAAGATTGCGGGGAAGCCGCGAAAGATTGCGGGGAAGCAGCGGAAGTTTGCGGGGAAGCGGCGAAGGTTTGCGGGGAAGCAGCGGAAGTCTGCGGGGAGCGCCCCGCTTCAGAAAAAAAGGCGCGGACGGCGGCAAAAACCCCCGTTCCGCTCCGAAACGCGTATAAAAAACACAGAGTTAAGGAGTTACACATGGGTCATGATTATGTGCCCGGCGGGGACGCCCCGTTTTGGGCGTGGGCAAAACAGCTTGTCGGATACGCGGAGACGCGGCTTGCCGACTTCGGCATACCGGACGAGACCTTCGCGGCTATCAAAGGGCTGTACGCCGCCTTTGACGCGGCATACCAGAAAGCCGCCTCGCCCAACCACGGCAAGGTAGACGTGCTTGAAAAGGACGAAGCCCGCGCCGCGCTCGAAAAAGCGCCGCGCCCCTTCGCCAAGACGTACCTTATGTTTAACCCCGCCGTGAGCGATTCCGACCGGGAGAATATGGGGCTTTCCCTGCACAACAAAAAGCCGACGCCGGTGCCGCCGCCCAGCACGTATCCCGACTGGGTTTTCGACACAAAGACGATCCGGCGCATTTCGCTGCGCTT
>NZ_BBPW01000429.1:0-599 GCF_001028545.1 Treponema endosymbiont of Eucomonympha sp.
AAATCGGCACGACCGGACCGGACAGGAATCCGGCGTGCACCAAGCGTTTTTCTTTGCAGGAACGGTAGACGACTTCGATAATTCACCCGATAAACGCCATACTGCCGGCAGGCACGCTGTTCGATATTGTCGAGATCTGCGCCCGCGCACAAATCCGCACGCTGGTGCTTGAGCAGCATTGGTCATACCGCGGCACGCTGCGGTCGGTGCGGAACACGTTCGCGGCGTTCGGCGTCGCCTGCAAGTTTATCGTCGGGCTGGAGTCGTTCGACTATGACTTCAGGGAAACGGTGCTCAAGAAAGGCATGGGCCGGGTGCTCCCCGAAGAGGCGGCGGGATACTTCCAGTGGGCAAACCTGCTCTGCGGGCTGGAGGGGCAGACGCTCGGCATGATAGAGGCGGACATAACGGCGGGCTTGCGGCACTTCGAGCGCATTATCGTGGACGTGTTCGTGCCCAACTCCACCCCGTTCCGGCGCGACGAGGCGACGGTCGAAGCGGTTTACCGAAGCCCACTGTTCGCGCGGCTCAGGGACCGCCCGGCCGCGGAAACCCCCGACCTACCCAGCCCGCCCGCGCCCGACACCCCGGGCGGAATC
>NZ_BBPW01000430.1:0-599 GCF_001028545.1 Treponema endosymbiont of Eucomonympha sp.
GTTCCTCCGAACCGCGGAGCCGCTTCTCGATTTCGGGAATCTTTGCGTAGCGGATTTCCGCCGCTTTTTCGAGCCTGCCTTCCCGCGTATACTGCGTTTCGGCAATGCGGAGCTGCTCCAGTTCCTCCTTCAGCTTTCGGCTCTCGCCGATTTCCTTCTTCTCGTTCTCCCACTGCAGCTTCATGGCGTCGCGCGAGGCGCTCAGATTCCCCAGTTCCTCCTCCAGCTTTGCGAGACGCTCCTTAGACGGCGCGTCTTCTTCTTTAGACAAGGAATGCTTCTCTATGGAAAGCTGCAGAATGCGCCGCTCGATTTTGTCCAGTTCGGTCGGCTGGCTCTCGTTCTCCATTTTGAGGTGGCTCGCCGCCTCGTCCATTAAGTCTATAGCCTTGTCCGGCAGAAAACGGTTCGTGATATAACGGGCGGACAGCATAGCCGCCGCCACGAGCGCGTCGTCCCGAATGCGCACCCCGTGGTGAATCTCGTACTTCTCCTTGAGTCCGCGCAGTATGGCGATAGTGTCCTCGACGCTCGGCTCGGCGCAGAACACCTGCTGGAAGCGCCGCTCCAGCGCCGCGTCCTTTTCGATATATTTGCGG
>NZ_BBPW01000431.1:0-595 GCF_001028545.1 Treponema endosymbiont of Eucomonympha sp.
GTTCGCGGTCCCCCGCGCCCTTCCGTGTCTTTTGCACCGCTTCTGATTTATTGACGATTGTTTCAATATCCTGATTCAGATTTCGGAAACCCTCTATATTCATCAGCGCGTTCATAGCTTCCGCGCTGTTCATCAAGCGGGTGAGCGTTTCATTGTCCACGTTCACCAGAAACGCGCTTTCCCACCTGCGGGCAAGCAGCGTCGCCGTCGTACCGCTCAGCGCCATATCGAGCACGCCGGCGGCGTCAATTTGCTTCATTGAACTGCCGTCATACGCGAGCACGGGAAGAAAGCGGATAAACTCGGCGACTTTCTGTTCGGGATTCTGTTCTTCCGTGTTCAGGCGGCAGCTATAATCTGCGATTTGGCGCAGCGCACGGTCGGGCGCAAAATCGAATATATAACATTCCTTTTTGATAATTTCTTTATCATGCGTAATGCCGCGATTATTAAACGCAGCCGTATAATTCGGCTGTAGCTCTATCGCCTGAGAATATGCCTCTACCGCCGCGTCGTATTCTTTCTGAGCGTAGTGCTCTTTTTCCTGCTCAAAAAAATACGGTGGTGAAGACAATACCGCCGCATAGTCTATGCT
>NZ_BBPW01000432.1:0-597 GCF_001028545.1 Treponema endosymbiont of Eucomonympha sp.
TATGCGTCGGCGCGGTCGGGGCGGAACGGCACCGTCCCGTCGAGCGGGTGGTCGACGGGAACCACAGGTATCTTCTTCCAGCCCCATTTCACCGCGAACTGCCAGTAGAAGAAAACCCGCATCACCGTGCCGAGGTATCTGAGCGCGGCTCTGCGTGCCGGCGGGTGGGTCGCCGCCAGCAGATACGGAAGCACGACACCGAACTCGCCGAGCGGCGCCCCGTGGGATAATCGAGATTTTGTGCACCTTGTCCGCGCCGTCGGTGAACGCGGCAACGAGCGCGTGCCCCGTCTCGTGAAACGCGACGATTTTGCGCTCGTCTTCCTTTATCACGCGGCTCTTTTTCTGCAAACCCGCAATAGCCTTTTCGACCGCCTCGTCAAAGTCCTGCATGTTGACGACCTTCCGCCCGCCGCGCACGGCGAGCAGCGCCGCTTCGTTAATCACGTTGGCAAGGTCAGCGCCCGACATGCCCGGCGTCGTCCGCGCGACCGAGGTGAGGTTGACGTCCCCGCCGAGCTTCACGTTCTTCGCGTGAATCTTCAGTATCGCCTCGCGCCCTTTCACGTCGGGGCGGTCGACGACCACCTGCCGGTC
>NZ_BBPW01000433.1:0-594 GCF_001028545.1 Treponema endosymbiont of Eucomonympha sp.
TTTTACGGCGATTTGGGCGATTCCATTCAAAAAATTGCCGGAAGCGTAAAGAAGGGCGGAAAAATAATTTATGTTGTCGGGGACAGGACGGTCAAAAACGTCAAGCTTCCGACCGACCAATTCATTGCCGAAAAATTTGAAGAAAACGGTTTTAAGCACAGTATCACGTATGAACGCGCCTTGAGCAACAAAGCTATGCCGTGCAAAAACTCTCCGACAAATAAAGCGGGCAAAACGGTGAATACAATGCTGTCTGAGTATATTGTGGTGTGTGAAAGATGAGGCGTCCGCGCAGATAGGTGCGCTCTATGGGTTGACGCCTGACGAGAATGCGTTATGAGAAAGAATTTAGAACTGGCGCGGCGCTTTTTCCGAGACGCAGGCGATTTCGCCAAAACTCGCCTGTTCCGCCGCATAGATTATCAGCGCCTTTACCCAGTTCAAAAACGCACCGTTCGCGCGGAGAATGAAGTCTCCAGCCATACTGCGCGGCGCGCTCCTGTTAGGTGAATGACCTCGCCAGCCTGTTTTTCTGTTCTACCGGACTTTCATAGTGTTCTACAAGATATTCGTAGCGTTCTACGGAACCTTGGT
>NZ_BBPW01000434.1:0-593 GCF_001028545.1 Treponema endosymbiont of Eucomonympha sp.
TTGTGCTTGCCGAAGACCCGCAACTCCTCGTCGAGGGTGTTGAGCCAGTTCCGCCTGCCGCCGCAGTGCTGCGCCTTGCCCGGACAGATGACGTCGAAGAGCTTCCCGTTCCAGATTTCGACGTTCGTAGCTATGGTGCGGAAACCCGCCGCCTTGTACTTTTCAAACACGGAGAAGTCCAGCGGCGCGCCGATACAGGCGGTGCCGTTAAAGTCTTCCAAGCCGGTGTATTCCTGCACGGCTTCGGCGACGTCCAGATAGTATTCGACCTCGCGGCGCTCGGCGATAAAACCGCCCGAAACGGTCAAATGGCTGTAACCGTCTTTGTAGCCCGCGGCTATGGTTTCACCTACCTGCTGCGGCGTCTTCCAGCTTATGCCCTGCGCCTCGCCGTACAGCGACTTTGTGGCGTTTATGTTGCAGAACAGGCAATCCAAGCCCTTGTCTTTGAGGGAACACTCGTTGCTGTACGCAACAAATAGAGCACCGTAGCCGTAATCTACCGCGACGGTGCGCATTGCAGAGCCGTCCGACGTTTTCAGGTTGTAAAAACGCGGTCTTCCCGCGAACCGCACCTTTTCAATGACGACCGT
>NZ_BBPW01000435.1:0-592 GCF_001028545.1 Treponema endosymbiont of Eucomonympha sp.
CGCGAAAAGCGGGACACGGGGACACTGTACGGAATATCGCTGGCAATAGCGGGCTGGCTCCGCTATCTTCTGGCGGTCGGCGACGACGGCAAGCCGCTCGAGCTCAGCGCCGACCCTATGCTGGAGACGCTCCGCGGCTTGCTGCGGGGAATACGTTTCGGCGAGCCGGCTTCCGCGGCGGGCAGACTCAAGCCGATCCTGTCGAACGCGGCGCTGTTCGGCGTCGATTTGTACGAGACGAAGGTGGCGGGAAAAGTCGAGACGATGTTTGCGGAACTCATCGCGGGACCGCACACGGCGCTCGCGGTGCTGAACAAATACTTGGCGTAACCCGTGCAGAGCGCGGGTAACGACCGGGTTTTCTGAAAAACTCGGAGGTGGGCATAGCATATAGGCAAAACAGGACACGCAACTTGCAGGTTTTGCCCCGCTGTTTTTCCATTCGCCTGTCTGGGTAGTGTGGACTGGAAGGTAGAGGAATAAACACCTGACATGAATGGCGGCGATGAAGGAAGCGGCAAGCTTTGCGCAGCGCGTGGCAATTCCCCGCCGGCGCTTGAGGGCACGGAAGACGTTTTCAATGACGTGCCGC
>NZ_BBPW01000436.1:0-592 GCF_001028545.1 Treponema endosymbiont of Eucomonympha sp.
TACCCGTAGTACAGAACAAAGGCTTTCGCCCGTCGGCAAGACCGCTCGATAGCCCCGCTGGCGGAAACCGCCCGCATATCGCTCGGTAGGCACGGTAGCCGCTTACCCGTATTGCGGCTCTCTCTTTCGCCCCCGGCAAGCCTTCTTGATAAACACGGTAGCCGCTTACCCGTATTGCGGCTCTCTTTCGCCCTTCGGCAAACCTTCTTGATAAACACGGTAGGCGCTTACCCGTAGTATGGCATTTAGGCTTCCGCCCCTCGGTTGGATTGCTCGGTAGCCCCGCTGACGGGCAGGTACTCCCCGCGCCGCGTTCGGGCATAAAAAAAGAGCGGGGGGTTCGCCCCGCTCTTGTGCGTCCTGCCTCTATGCCGACTGTCGGTAGGCTTGCTCGGCAGACAACTATGCGGAAATCGCTCGGTAGGCACGGCAGCCGCTTACCCGTATTGCGGCTCTCTTTCGCCCCTCGGCAAGCCTTCTTGATAAACTCGGTAGCCGCTTATCCGTAGTACAGAACAAAGGCTTTCGCCCGTCGGCAAGACCGCTCGGTAGCCCCACTGGCGGAAGCCGCCCGCATATCGCTCGGTAGGCA
>NZ_BBPW01000437.1:0-592 GCF_001028545.1 Treponema endosymbiont of Eucomonympha sp.
TGCCGCTTGCCGGTATCACGTACTCGTCAACTGCCAAATGTAACTTGCTGTTCAGCTCCCTTTTGTGCGGCTAATGTCCTGACTGCCGCCTTGTGCCCCGCATGCGTCCGCGTGTGCCTTGATATACGTCGAATCTATCATAAAGATATCCCGGCAGGCTCGCCTATTGCGGCGTCCGCCAGCGTTTTCCCTATTCCCTTATCCCGCCAGCGGCAAAACCGCTTGTGTATGCTGTTCCAGTTCCCGAATTCTGGCGGTATATCCCTCCACGGAGCGCCTGTACGCGTCTGCCACGCTACTGCGTTGATAAACAAACGGTTGTCTTTCGCCACTCCTCCGTGCTTCCCTTCCTGTCCGGGCAGCAGGTCTTTTATCCGTTCCCACGCCTCGTCGCTTATATCGTTCCGGTGAATGCCTTCTTTTCTTTTCATGCTCCTTTTTTACCTCTTTCCCTTTATCCAGTCCACACTACCTAGGGTCGATCTCCTGTAAGGGCGGGTGTCGGTCGGCGTCGAAGAGCCGCAAAAACAAACCCCAGCTACGACTAAAAAATTTTTGCGTTACAACACCCTCCAATCACTTTTGTTAAAAA
>NZ_BBPW01000438.1:0-589 GCF_001028545.1 Treponema endosymbiont of Eucomonympha sp.
AAGAGCAGGGCGTTTTGCCCTGCTCTTGTGCGCTTCCCCGTCCGCCGCGGCTCTTTATAGCTTCTTATACTCGGTGATTTCGTTCAGGTTAAACTCCACCCAGCAGCCCCCGATTCCGTTCGGCGGGCTGTAGGAGCCGGTAACCGTTATCCCGGCGGCTTCCAGTTCCGTGCGAAGGTAAGCATTGGCACCGCGCACATAGCGCTTAACGCGCACCGTCCTGTCGGTTCCAAGGACATAGTCTTTTTCAAGGTTCCCTATTGCACCAAGCATTCGGAGTGCATAGTTACGAAGAGCCTTGAACACGCCGCCCGCTTCCAGCGCAGGGTCGACGCCGCGTGCGTCTACGTGAACGCCTCGACCCGCTTTACCGACGGCGGGGAGTTCGGCTTCGGCGCGGAAATCGGCATAAGCACGCAGAAACTGCACGCGCGCGGACCTATGGGTCTTTCCGCGCTCACGACGACCAAATACCTTATCGACGGCGAGGGGCAGATACGCCCGTAAATGCCCGCACGCGCATAGAAAAGCCCCCGCACAAGCGGGGGCTTTCTTGTTCGGGCTTGGCTATAATCTTCTCCGGCGCAGG
>NZ_BBPW01000439.1:0-589 GCF_001028545.1 Treponema endosymbiont of Eucomonympha sp.
GAAAACGAACGGCCGCTGCTGCAAAAAGAACGCGAGCTTGAAGAGCAGAAACACGCGGTGCAGTTGGGAGCGGAAAAACGCGTCAGCGACGAGGTGAAAAAAGCATACGCGAAAGCGCAGGAGCAAGTAAAAGCGCAGTTTGCGCTTGAATTGCAGGATAAGAGCGACGAACTTGCGCGGGCGAGCCAGCAGGTTAGCGCTTACCGCGAAAAAGAACGCGCGCTGCTGCAAAAAGAACGCGAGCTTGAAGAGCAGAAACACGCGGTGCAGTTGGGAGCGGAAAAGCGCGTCAACGACGAGGTGAAAAAAGCATACGCGAAGGCGCAGGAACAAACGGAAGCGGCGTATGCGCTTAAACTGCAAGAAAACGATTTTAAGCTCAAAGAACAAGACAAAACTATCGAAGACTTAAAACAAAGAATGCAGGACGCGCAGAAACGCGCGCAGCAAGGGTCAACGCAGTTGCAGGGAGAAATCCTTGAACTCGACACCGAGGCACTGCTTGCGCAAGCTTTCCCTGAAGACGCCGTCGAAGAAGTCAAAAAGGGGAAAAAAGGCGGAGACATTATTCAAACGGTGCGCCTGAGTT
>NZ_BBPW01000440.1:0-588 GCF_001028545.1 Treponema endosymbiont of Eucomonympha sp.
CGGACACAAACTCTCAGGCGGGAGTCTCGGGGTTGAAGAAGGCGCACGAAAAAGGGCTGCCCGTGGTCATCATGGAGCCGCTTTTGGGCGGGAAGCTCGCGGGAAGCCTGCCGGAAGCGGTGTCCGAAGCGTTCAGGCGCGTAGACCCCGCACGGTCGAACGCGGCGTGGGCGTTCCGGTGGCTCTGGGAGCAGGCAGAAGTGACGGTTGTGCTCTCCGGCATGAGCGAGTTCCGGCAGCTTGCCGAAAACGCGGCTCTGGCGGATTCCGCCGCCGCGGGAATGCTCTCTGACACGGAACGCGACGCATACCGCCTCGTGATTGCGGAGTTCAATAAATCATATAAAATCCGCTGCACCGGCTGCAATTACTGCATGCCCTGCCCTCGCGGCGTGAACATTCCCAGTTGTTTTGCCGCATACAACACGTCGTTTTCACTGGGGTTTTTCGCCGGAATGCAGCAATACACCACCAGCACGGGCGCGACGTCTATAAAGCCGAGCGGCGCGGGGCTGTGCGTCCAGTTCGGCAAGTGCGAAACGCACTGCCCTCAGCGCCTTCCGATACGGGAGTCGCTCAAAGCGGTGC
>NZ_BBPW01000441.1:0-588 GCF_001028545.1 Treponema endosymbiont of Eucomonympha sp.
GTTTTTTGCCAGCATAAAACTGGTGTCCGCGATAAACGCCGGAGGCGTAAGACGCAGGTTTGTTATTCCCAGTTCCTTGGTAACGACGTCAAAGGTCGTTGGAAACACTATAGCGCCGTCCGCGTCGCCTTTGCTTACCGCCCTGATCAAATCGGTGTCGCTCGCGTCGCTGTAGCCCTTCAGAGTGAATTCTGCGCCCGGGTGCGCCTTGTTCCACGAAGACAGAAAAGAATACCGGTAATCCGAGACGGCGCACGCTATGGTTTTTCCGGAAAAATCGCTTATCGAGTTGAGGTTTTGCTGAGCGGCCTGCGTTACAAAGCTTTCCGGTATGAGCGCCGTATACTGCTCCGGGAACAGAAACTTTGCTTTCCGCGCTTCGCTCCGAATCAGCGTATACATGGCTATAGAAATATCCCCTACTTCAAGCGCGACGGGCATAGCCGCGTAATCCATGCCGCTGATTTTGAATTCGTATTGCGGAAGCAGCTTGTCGACTTCCCGCAATACGGCGACTTCATAGCCGTCGTATTCGTCGTCGCTGTTCAGATACGAAAACAGCACGTCTGTCGCCGTCGCCGCTACCCG
>NZ_BBPW01000442.1:0-587 GCF_001028545.1 Treponema endosymbiont of Eucomonympha sp.
CCCGTCCGGCGCGCAGGTCTTTTTTCCGTTCCTGCGCTCCGTCGCTTATATCGTGCCAGTGAATGCCTTCATTTTCTTTCACGCTTCTCATTTTACCTCTTTCCCTTTCTTTAGTCCACACCGCCTAACACTACTCTTAGTGCGAAGCATACACTAGAAGTAGAAGCTAACCCCTGCAAAGGCGGGAAGCCATAGGGCGGATAAGCGTCTACCGCGGTTGCAGCTATCGAAGCAGATACGTTTTGTTACTGTACTGCGCTTGCGTCGCTCACGCTGGGAACGGCGCTTCCGACGCTCGGCAGCAAGTCCATATTTTATAATGCCGGTTTCGCCGCCGCAGGATTCACGATTTATGTACCCGAAGAAGCGGAAAAGACCGCGCTGGAAGCCACGATAGCCGCTACTGACAGCAACTGGCACAAGGCACTCTACGCAAATATTTTCCACGGCTTTTTCGCGGACGGCGCGGACGGGGAAGCGGCAGCCGCGTTCCTCGCGCAGGCGCTCGCCGCGTCCTATACGGAAGGCGGCGCGCCCGACGACCGCTTCCGGCTTGAAACCAGCACGTTTTTCGCGCATTCGCGCCC
>NZ_BBPW01000443.1:0-586 GCF_001028545.1 Treponema endosymbiont of Eucomonympha sp.
ACAAAAGGGGGCTGAACAGCAAATTACATTTGGTAGTTGACGAGTACGGGATACCGGCAAGCGGCATTGTGACAAGCGGTACTATCGCGGATTGTAATCAAGCGCCTCTCCTTATGGAGGATTTGGAAGCGGGGTGTCTGGAATGCACCAGCGTATGCCCGGTATACGCGATAGAGGGCAACCCGCACGAAGCGCAGCATATCGTGGAAGAGCGCTGCGTGTGCTGCGGGCAGTGCGTGCAGAAATGCAAATCCTACGTGTCGGTCATAGACCACGTGGCGGGCGCGTATGCCAAGAAGCGCGCGGAACGGAATCTGCCGGACACGGTGAGCGAGCCGCTGTTCGCCGCGTACAGCGCGAGTCAGGTGAACGGGGTGCTCGCCGCGCTCGCCGACCCGTCGAAGTTCACCGTCGTGCAGGCGGCTCCGGCGGTGCGCGTCGGCATTGCCGAAGACTTCGGGCTGCCGCTGGGCAGCCTTGCGGCGGGCAAAATGGCGGCGGCGCTCCGCAGGATCGGCTTTAGCCGCGTCTACGACACGAACTTCGCCGCCGACCTCACTAACATGGAAGAAGGCACGGAACTGGT
>NZ_BBPW01000444.1:0-588 GCF_001028545.1 Treponema endosymbiont of Eucomonympha sp.
GCGCCGACGATCTGCGTGTGTATGCGGTCGGGCAGCAGGCTTATCTGGGATTCGCCGCGCAGCAGCGCTTCGGGCAGGGGGGGTATGCAGCTTTGGCCGAAGAAGGAATTGAACGGCTCGTAGCGCCCGTCTTCGCGGCGGGCGACGCAGGGGTCGACGCGCTCCCGGCGGATAATCTCCTGCATATGACGGATATAGTCCAGAGACAGAAAGGGCATATCGCACGCGGTAACGTACAGATAGTCGCTCCCGCAGCGCAATAAGCCCTGATACACGCCGGCGAGCGGACCGGAGCCGATTCCGTCGCGCAGCGCCGTAACGCCGGGCAGCGCGAGCGGCTCGTTTGCCGACACCAGCACCTCGCCGAACGCGGTCTTGAGCCGCGCGAAGAGGCTCTCGAATACCGACGCGCCGCCCAGCCGAAGCTGCTTTTTGTCATAGCCCATGCGCGAGCTTTTCCCGCCCGCCAGGATAAGCGCGCTTCCGGTCAGCACTGCCTGCATGTCGGGGGGAGCAGTTCGTGCGCCTTGTGCCCGTTCGGTTTATCGAGGAACTCCGCGTATAACGTTTGTATCGACGCACTCCCGT
>NZ_BBPW01000445.1:0-583 GCF_001028545.1 Treponema endosymbiont of Eucomonympha sp.
GAAGCACACGCCGTCTTTGACAGCGCATCCAGACGCGCCGTTCCCGATATGGGCGATAATCACGTTGGTGTCGGCAGGCTTCTTGTGCAGCAGGACGCCGGCGCGCTTCGCGGTGTACAGGAACGACGTGCCGTGAAAGCCGTAGCGCCGCGCCGCGTATTTTTCGTACCACTCGTAGGGAACCGCGTACATAAACGAGGTGTCGGGCATAGTCTGGTGCCACGCCGTGTCGATAACCGCGCAGTGCGGCACGTTCGGCAGCACCTTCTGCGCCCCCTCTATGCCCATGATGTTCGCCGGATTGTGGAGCGGCCCCAAGTCCTGCACCGAGCGGAACGTGTCGAGCACCGCCGGCGTAATGACCACCGATTTGGTGAACTTGTCGCCGCCGTGCAGGACGCGGTGCCCTACCGCCTTAATCACGCTCATGTCGGCGATCACGCCGGTCGCCGCGCCGGTAATCGTGCCGATAATCAGCTCCACCGCTTCCTTGTGCGTGGGGCAGGGGCTTTCCCTGACGTGCTTCGGCTTGCCCTTCGCCTCGTGCGTAATGACCGAGCCGGGCTGCGTTACCCGCTCCACC
>NZ_BBPW01000446.1:0-580 GCF_001028545.1 Treponema endosymbiont of Eucomonympha sp.
TTTTTTTTTTCAAGCAGGGGACGGCATACGGGATAAGTCTGGAGCAAGGGCGGGATATGAGCGAAGACTGGACAAAGTGTTGGAGTAGGACGTGGGGCGGATGAGCAAAATCGAGATACGGGATTTGAGCCTGACCTACCGCATGGATGATGCCGAGTTCCTCGCGCTGAAGGATATCAGCACCACCGTCGAGGACGGGCAATTCGTCTGCATCGTTGGTTCGTCCGGCTGCGGTAAAAGTACGCTGCTCAGCGTATTGACGGGGCTGGTCTCGCCGTCGAGCGGGCAGGTGCTGATAGACGGCGTTCCGGTGAAGGGAACCGGCAAAGAGCGAGCGGTGGTGTTTCAGCAGTACACGCTGTTCCCGTGGATGACGGCGAAGCAGAATGTCGTCTTCGGCATGAAGCAGGTGCGGCAGGAAAGCGCCAAGCAGCTTGCAGAGGTGGCGGAGGAGTTCCTGCGCCGCGTCGGGCTGCAGGACTTTATGAACAAACTGCCCGGCGAGCTTTCCGGCGGCATGCAGCAGCGGGTTGCGATTGCGCGGGCGCCCGCGGTGAACCCCACACTCCTCTTAATGGAC
>NZ_BBPW01000447.1:0-579 GCF_001028545.1 Treponema endosymbiont of Eucomonympha sp.
GCGTTGATAACATTATGCGCCATGCTCCGCGGAACGTAAAAAAACCAAAACATTCACGCGCAGCTTTCAGCGAAGAACAGAAAAAACGTTACACTTGAAGTGCGTAACAAAAGCTGCGAGACGCTGCGGCTTGTTTCCGACAAGTCGTCGGTAAAGGCAGGAGCGTACAACTCGCTTTTGGTGCAGAAAGATACGCGCAGAAAAGGCTTTGGCATTTCCGTGCCGCCTATAACGATTCCAGCTGGGGGCTACCATTTGTAAAGGATTTTGGGCAGACAACGCGCTCTCTTGGGACGGCAAGAAGGGCAAATGGAAAACGGGGGCGTGGGTTTCGAAAGACGCGAGCACGTTTGTCTTTGCCTACCGGAAAGCGGACGAAAAGGGCGAAATCGTTATCAAGCCGGAGTGGGAAAAGTCTGAAAAATGGGAAAGCAGTCAGCCACGTCCGTCGTTGCCAAGAAGCTGGCAGAGAAAAAAGAACAGCAAGTGGGCATTAAAACTATATTTCGCAGAATAGTGCGTTTCGCAGCGTGGTGTTTTGCATTACGAGTGCGATTGGGGCGGTTGCGCTTGTCACGG
>NZ_BBPW01000448.1:0-577 GCF_001028545.1 Treponema endosymbiont of Eucomonympha sp.
CTTCAACGATGCAAAAACCGCTTGCGAATTCATAGCCGGCGTCAACCTCAATCTGCGAATTCTCTACGGCTATTTTTTGTGTTTTTGGTTCGCTGTTTTTTCTGTTTATAACATAGTCAAAACACCCGGACGACATTCTGCCGCTTACCGTATAATAAATTTCTCCCGCTGTGTTTACTACGTCTTTTATAATGCCGCTGTTATACGCAAATAGCAGCGCGGACGCTTCGCTGTATAATTTGACATGGTCGACGGTTTCTAAATCAGGAATGGTAACGGGCGTAGGACGGCAGTTGGGATACGTAATTTTTTTATGCGGTTCAAACTGACCAATAATATATTCGCCCCTGCTTATCGGAAGAATCGATACATTATTGCTTTGAAAAACAGACGGCAACTGTGTCGACTGGTCGAATTTTGCCATGAGGCGGGCTTCTTTTACGGTATTTATCTCGGACGCTTTTAGTCGGAAACAGCCGTCTGCCAAAACTTTTGATACGATGCCGTGTTTTTCAAAAAGTATTTCCCAAGCTCTGTCAGTCGTGATACCAGTGCAGCGGTCCGGCGGAACGAGTGC
>NZ_BBPW01000449.1:0-576 GCF_001028545.1 Treponema endosymbiont of Eucomonympha sp.
AGAATCATATACCGCTCGTCGCCCGCAAACACCGCCCTGATTTTGTCGACTTTCGGCTTCAGGCGCTTCTGCGCGCCCCGCTCCGTCTGCTGCCAGCGCTCGGCGACCGCGTACAGCGGCAGGCACAGCACAGAGATTGCCGCGCTGACCGCAGCGACCGACCAGCCGGTTTCTTTGAACACCTTCTGCGAAAACACGAACACGAACTCGATAATCTGCGTCAGCGGATAAATGACGACGGTATACAGCGCGTTCAGCATATATCGTTCCTTCGGTTCCGGCGCCTCGGCGCGGGGCGCCGAAGCAAGGACTGTTTTACGTTCTGATTAGACCGACTCTAACCCGTAGGTTAGACCAATTCTAACCGATAGGTTAGAGCGTCTCTAACCACTGGGTTAGATTATCTCTCATCGGTAGGTGAGAACCACTCTCACGCATAGGTGAGCGTCTCTTTCTTATAATATGGAGACTCACCCTATTATAGTAGGGAATGCTTCCTCACTACGGTAGGGAGTGTCTCTCCACTACGATAGGGAGACTCCTCACACTGCAGTATGGAAGTGCTCCATATCCTGC
>NZ_BBPW01000450.1:0-573 GCF_001028545.1 Treponema endosymbiont of Eucomonympha sp.
CGTCGCTTATATCGTGCCGGTGAATGCCTTCATTTCTTTTCATGCTCCTATTTTACCTCTTTTCCCCTATCCAGTCCACGCTGCCTAGGCGAACGAGAGGCTCTCGTGTGGGCGGACGAGAGACACTGTTCTACTCTAACGAGAGGCGAAGCGCAAAGCGCGTATGAATGACGCCCGCCCGCGCAGGTGTCTCGTGCCCGCCCTGTAAGGTGCCGGCTTGCTGAACTGTAAGGTGCCGCCTTACTGCCCTGTAAGGTGCCGGCTTATAGAGCGGTAAGCTGACCCCTGCACGGGCAAGTGTCGATCCTCTGCAAGCGGCAGTGTCGGTCTCGCGCGCGGGCAAGTGCGTGTCGGCTTACCGGACATTCAGGGCGGGGAGGCGGAAACGCTTTCCCCCGCCCTTTTTTGTACCTGCTCTCTTACCCGCAGACAAAGCCTCTATGCGCCGCGAGTTTGCGGTAAGCGAAGCGGCGCAAACTCGGTAGCACGCCTACGGCGTGCGGCAAACTCTGTCGTTCGGCGGTAGCCGAACGCGCTTGCGCAGCACGCCCCTTCAAACGCCGCGCAAAAAAT
>NZ_BBPW01000451.1:0-571 GCF_001028545.1 Treponema endosymbiont of Eucomonympha sp.
GCGGCAACAGGAGTCGCTTATGGAAGTTCGCGTCCGCTACGCCCCGTCCCCGACGGGAATGCAGCATATCGGCGGGGTGCGCACCGCGCTGTTCAATTACCTCTTTGCCCGCGCGCACGGCGGCGCTTTCATCCTGCGCCTTGAAGACACCGACCGCGCCCGCTTCGGGCAGGAATACGTGCAAAACCTGTTCGACACGCTCTTGTGGCTCGGAATCGAGTGGGACGAGGGACCGGACAAAGGCGGACCCTATGCGCCCTACGTGCAGTCCGAGCGCTTCGCGCTATACCGGCAGCACGCCGCGGAGCTGGTCGCCCGCGGGCACGCCTATCAGTGCTTCTGCGACGCCGAGCGGCTGGAGCGAATCCGCTCCATACAGGCGCTGAACAAAATGCCCCCCGGCTACGACCGCTGCTGCCGCTCCCTGACGCCGGAGGAAACGCAGGCGCGCCTCGCCGCGGGGGAAAAGCCCGTCGTTCGCCTGAAAGTGCCGCTCGAAGGCGTAACCCGCTTTACGGACGCGCTTTTGGGCGTCATTGAGTGGAAGAATGAAGACATTAGCCCCGACCCC
>NZ_BBPW01000452.1:0-570 GCF_001028545.1 Treponema endosymbiont of Eucomonympha sp.
TGCCCTTGCCGTCTTCCAGAAGCTGTGCGATTTCAAACGCTTTTTCCCGTGTGGTTTTCATATTCTTCCTTAGATTGTTCCCCGCGTTGCGTTTCTGCTTTTGCCCGGTGTCTGTCAGCGGCGCACATAGCGCCCGTTGAAATCGCGCCCCAGAATAAGCGTAAAATCGACGGGCGAAGCAGTCTCAATGCTCGTACCTTCCGATTCGGCTGATTCGGTGGAGATATTCGTACAGCGCAGAAATTCTCCCAACCGTTTTGCAGCTTCAGCGTTGCCAGCGCGGTCGATGATAACTGTGTGTGCATAATCGTCTGAATCAGCGTTTCTCACACGCGGCACGTCATAGCCAATATTTTGCAGCAAATCAGCCGTGTCCCGCGCCAGTCCCCGTCTCGTTGTGCCGTTTTTGATTTCGAGCACAAACGAACGGCTCACCTCCGCGGGCAGTACGAGCGTATCGAGCGTCTGTTTTATAATGTCTTTGATAAGCTGTCCTTGATAATAGGGGAAAAGCAATGATTTTACGCCTGCCTGCTGTATATCCCCTGTTATCGTTTGCGGCGTCAGGCG
>NZ_BBPW01000453.1:0-568 GCF_001028545.1 Treponema endosymbiont of Eucomonympha sp.
CGCCGAGGCGGCGAGGTTATACGGCTTCCGCATGTCCACGACGGCGCGCCCGCCGTGCCGCGCCCCGAAAATCAGGCTGATTCGGCTGCTCGATCCGCACTATCTGTGCGTGCCGAGCCTGCATATCGCTATTGTCGTGCTGACGTTTTCGTTTTACCGCAGGGTGTTCCGCACGGAAGAGCGGCATTTCAGCGGCGCGCTTCGGGAGCGCTATAGCGCGGAACTGTACGACGGCGCACTCGAAATCGCGGAAACGGTGCTGTACGTGAAGCAGCACAGCGTCAACTGCATTCCGGCGGCGCTGTATATGATGACTCGTCTGGCGCCGGAGCTTTTCCCGGTCGGAGACGCCGTCGCGTTCATAGACCGGCTTTTCGAGCGCGACGAGGATATCGCCCCGCTCGACCGGGAACGCCTCGCCGCGCACATTCACCTGCTTTTTGAACAGCTTCTGCTTGAAAGCTGCTTCGGGGACGACTGGGCGTATCCGGTCCGCCGGTGGCTGGAGCGGTACGGAGAGCCTTCGGCAAAGCCGGACATTTGAGTTCCCCGCAAGGGGCAGTGAGAA
>NZ_BBPW01000454.1:0-569 GCF_001028545.1 Treponema endosymbiont of Eucomonympha sp.
GCGGCGTTCAGTATATGTCCGAACAAACGTCGCGGGGCGTCACCCTCCACCTTTTCCGCTCACCGTCGGCATATGGTTGAATCGCTTCCTGCCGTTCACCCGTGTTTTTGCCATAGCTTCTCCTTTCGGCATTATGCCGTATTCCGGCTGTCTGCATAAACTCCTGCACTGTCTCCCGTTAAAGACAGAGTTACCCGTATCTGGCACCGCATAGCAACGGAAGCGTTTACGCCAAATGCGCGCTGCCCGGTGCCTTGATATACGCCAGTTCCGTGATTTCCTGTGCCGCTTCGCGCCCGCGCCGCTCAAATTTCGTCTCGGGACGAGCAGCTAATCCGGCGTTTCCTGCCGCCCGGCTGACCAGAGCGGGCGTATCGCCGAGCGCCGCTTTCGCGCTTTCGGCATACGGCAGCCAGTCCGTTACGAAACGGATATAGCCGCCCGCCGCAATGCGCGAAGCGATAAGGTCGGTATGCGGACGCTGGAGCAGTCGCCGCTTGTGGTGCCGCTTTTTTGGCCACGGGTCGGGGAAAAAGGCGTGCACGCCGCTTACGGAATCGGGGAGGAAC
>NZ_BBPW01000455.1:0-569 GCF_001028545.1 Treponema endosymbiont of Eucomonympha sp.
GGGCTTTGTTGGAGTTTCCACCCAAGTTTCCCGCCGAACGGGATTAGTTGCAGGCGTCTCATGCCCGCCCGTGCAGGGGTTCGACACTCGCGCGGGCGGACGAGAGGCTCTCTCCTGCCCGTGTTTGACTGCCTATCCGGGCAACAGATCTTTTATCCGTTCCCACGTCTCGTCGCTTATATCGTGCCGATGAATGCCTTCATTTTTTTAGTCCACACTACCTAGGACGGGACAGAGACGTTGTTTTGGGCAGACGAGGCTTCAGGGTAGCCGATTCCGCCCAGCGTGTCGGGCGCGAGCGGGCTGCGTATGTCGAGGATTTCCGCGGACGGGCTGTCCCTGAGCCGCGCGAACAGTGGGCTTCGGTAAAACGCTTCGACCAGCGCCTCGTCGCGCCGGAACGGGGTGGAGTTGGGCACGAACACGTTCACGATAATGCGCTCGAAGTGCCGCAAGCCCGCCGTTATGTCCGCCTCTATCATGCCGAGCGTCTGCCCCTCCAGCCCGCAGAGCAGGTTTGCCCACTGGAAGTAACCCGCCGCCTCTTCGGGGAGCACCCGGCCCATGCC
>NZ_BBPW01000456.1:0-565 GCF_001028545.1 Treponema endosymbiont of Eucomonympha sp.
GGAGTATTTCAACCCGCTGTCGTCGGTGAAAGACCGAATCGGCTACGAACTCGTCAAGGACGCCGAGGAACAGGGGCTTATCAACAAGGATACGGTGCTTATCGAGCCGACGAGCGGCAACACGGGAATCGCGCTGGCGTTCGTCGCGGCGGCAGAAAAATACCGCATTATCCTCACGATGCCTGATACGATGAGCCGCGAACGGCAGAACCTGCTGAAGGCGCTAGGCGCGGAACTGGTGCTGACGCCGGGCGGAGACGGGATGAAGGGCGCCGTCGCCAAAGCGAAAGAACTGGCGAAACAGACGCCCAACTCCTATATCCCCGGTCAGTTCGACAATCCGGCGAACCCGGAGATTCACCGGCTGACCACGGCGGTCGAAATCTGGAACGACACCGACGGCGCGGTCGATATCTTCGGCGCGGGCGTCGGCACCGGCGGCACTATCACGGGCGTGGGGGAAGTGCTGAAGCAGAAGAAGCCGTCGGCGCGGATTGTGGCGGTGGAACCGGCGGATTCGCCGGTGCTTTCCGGTGGCGCGGCGGGACACCACAAGATTCAGGGA
>NZ_BBPW01000457.1:0-565 GCF_001028545.1 Treponema endosymbiont of Eucomonympha sp.
CCGCCCAGAATCATCGCGAGCGCTTATACGCCTGACATAGCCGCCTCCGGGCCGCCGAATGTACTCCCGTATTATAGCACGCATATTTCCCCTGTAAACGGCAGCAGTGCGCGGAGGGCTGCGAATCCGCCCGTCGGTAGAATCGTTATCCGAGCTTATATCGCGCGGTTAAGTTTTCTATCTTTACGTTTCCCCGCTGCTTCGGCAGCAACGCTTCTATCCCTTTATATTGTTCTTCGCTCAATTTCATGCATGTATCATATTTTATGCAGTGTGAATACTCTATAGGCAGCGTGGGTAAGGGGGAAAAATGAAGGCATTCACCGGCGCGATATAAGCTCGGATAACGATTCTACCGACGGGCGGATTCGCAGCCCTCCGCGCACTGCTGCCGTTTACAGGGGAAATATGCGTGCTATAATACGGGAGTACATTCGGCGGCACGGAGGCGGCTATGTCAGGCGTAAAAGCGCTCGCGATTATTCTGGGCGGAGGGAAGGGGACGCGGCTGTATCCGCTCACCAAAGAACGGTCAAAGCCGGCGGTTCCCTTCGGCGGCAAATAC
>NZ_BBPW01000458.1:0-564 GCF_001028545.1 Treponema endosymbiont of Eucomonympha sp.
TTTTGCCCCGCGATTATCTGAACTTGCGCCGCTATTATACAGACCCGCTCCGCGTTTATATAAATATGAATCGGCGTTTGGGCAGACCTGCCCCACCTGCGTTATTCTACTGTCACTTGCGCTTCAAACTGCGCCGCATTGGCGGCAAACATATCATAGCCCAAGTATTGGTTCGACAGCCTGCTTAAGGTCCCGTCCTCGCGCAGGGCTTTAATCATCACGCGGGAAGCGGCTGGTTTTGGAGAATGTGGGAATCGAACCCACGACCTATAGATTGCGAACCTATCGCTCTACCATCTGAGCTAATTCCCCAGTTAGCATGAATACCGATAAATCTTACCAAAAAGCGGAAAAACTGTCAATATTCTGCGTTGTTTCACGATACATTCAGCGTATGCGCCGAATGCTTCCGCGCAAAAATCCGGACGAACGGACTGCGCTGTTCCCGATTAAGAGAACCGAACGGAGGCATACGCGAGGCTACATAGCACGAGGAAAACGGTGCTCCGGAAATCGGCAAAAACAGAACCTCTTGGCAGATTTGCTACAAATCGCGCATATAAC
>NZ_BBPW01000459.1:0-566 GCF_001028545.1 Treponema endosymbiont of Eucomonympha sp.
GCGTTTCTCCGGACACGCGAATGTGATAGAGTGCTTCTCTGTGCGCCGGAATGGCGAAACAACGCCGGCAGCAAAGCGGCGTACAATATGCATTCGGCGTATGCTATGATGCTTATAGTTGAGCGACAGAGGGACTTATGTGGGTAGTATACAGTTTATTATCTGCCATTTCGTGCGCCGTAATGACTGTTCTTGCCAAAATAAATACGGAAAGAACGGACTCACGATTGCTTATCGCTTTCGTTGTGACAATAGAAATGCTCGTCTCGTGGACAGTGGTTTTGTTCTCCGGTTTGCCCGTTACGCTTGCAGGGCTTTCTAAGAGAAACATTATGCTAATCATTGCGGACGGCATAATGGCCGGCGTCTCCGGCGTATTCTTTTTCAGGGCAATGCAATTCGGCCCTGTGTCCAAAGTTATAATGGTCGATAAATCAAATCTGGTATTCAGCTTAATAATGGCGTCATTGCTGTTTCATGAGCCGGTTTTAGCGAAGTCGCTAATCGGCAGTATTTTCGTTGTTATAGGCATAGTGATATTTTCTACATAAGTGAAAACAGCGAGG
>NZ_BBPW01000460.1:0-563 GCF_001028545.1 Treponema endosymbiont of Eucomonympha sp.
GCGCAAACACGCTTTTCCCTAAATGCAGCACGCGCTTCTCCTGACCGGATATGATTGCGGGAAGGCTAGCGCCGCGGACAGGGGTTGTCAACGGCGCAACTGGCGGCTATACAAAAGGCGGCTCATTCCGCACTGCGGGAAGTTCGCGGAGAAGTCTGCGTTCGGAGGCAGTTTTTATCTCGTGAGTTTGCAAAGCAAACTCGGTAGCACGCTACGGCGTGCGGCAGTTCTTTGAGGAAATTCGGCGTAAAGGTAAAGACAGGTAATATAAACGTTTACGCACGATTTGTTATAGGCGGCGCAGAAACCGGAGGACACATAGTTGTCCACATATGTCGTAAAACTGCCTAATTATGCGCCGCTTTTAGGAAATTTTGCCCCGCGATTATCTGAACTTGCGCCGCTATTATACAGACCCGCTCCGCGTTTATATAAATATGAATCGGCGTTTGGGCAGACCTGCCCCACCTGCGTTATTCTACTGTCACTTGCGCTTCAAACTGCGCCGCATTGGCGGCAAACATATCATAGCCCAAGTATTGGTTCGACAGCCTGCTTAAGGT
>NZ_BBPW01000461.1:0-563 GCF_001028545.1 Treponema endosymbiont of Eucomonympha sp.
GCCTCTGTTCCGCTCTAGGTGGTGGCTCTGTTCTGTTCTAGACAGAGCCTCTCTGCCGCCCATATCGCTGTCTCTGTTAAGGGCATATCAGAACCTCTGATATGGGCGTATAAGCGCGGCGCGGCTTTACCTATACGCCGCGAACGTGCGCACATAAAAAAAGCGGGACTGCCTTGCGGCAGCCCCGCCCCCGTCCGCGCACAAGGAGGTCAGCGCACGGGCGGGCTTATTGCTTTGTCTCTATGCCGTCTTCTCTTATTTAGCGGTGAAGTCGCCGCCCAGCCACTCAAGGGAAAGCTTCTTCAGCGTGCCGTCGTCCTTCAGCTCTTTCAGCGCCGCGTCGAAGGTGTCCCGCAGTTCCGCGCCTGTCCGCTTGTTGAACAGGTAGTACGTGTCCGAGTTGTACACCGCCGGCTCTACAATGCGGAGGCGCGCGTTGTATTCCCTGTTGAAGGTTTCGATGCTTTTAAATATCGACACTATCGCGTCCGCCCTGCCCGACGCGATATCTTCGCACATAAGGGCAAAGGTCGACTCGAAGATGATTTTGAACGGACGCCCGT
>NZ_BBPW01000462.1:0-564 GCF_001028545.1 Treponema endosymbiont of Eucomonympha sp.
GCAAATTGCACTTGGTAGTCGACGAGTACGGGATGCCGGCAGGCGGCATTGTGACAAGCGGTACTGTCGCGGACTGTAGCCAGGCGCCTCTCCTTATGGAGGATTTGGAGGCGGAAGCGTTCCTTGCGGACAAAGCGTATGACACGAACGAACTGCTCGATATGCTTAAGGAAGCGGATATAACAGCCGTCATCCCTCCGGTTAAAAGCCGGAAAGAGCAAAGAGCGTACAGTCATGAACTGTATCGGGCGCGGCACGTCATTGAAAACGTCTTCCGCGCCCTCAAACGCTGGCGCGGAATCGCTACGCGCTACGCAAAGCTCACCGCTTCCTTCATCGCCGCCATTCATGTCAGGTGTTTATTCCTCTATCTTCCAGTCCACACTACCTAGGGTAGAACAGAGACACTACCTAGGGCAGGACAGAGGCACTGTTCTGTTCGAGTGTGTGTTTCACGCCTGTCCGTGCAGGGGTCGGCTTCCTGTTCAGTACGCTGCTTCTGTACTGCGCCGTTCGGCTTACGCCGAACGCTCCCACAGCCGCGCCGGATACGCGCCCGCCGCG
>NZ_BBPW01000463.1:0-561 GCF_001028545.1 Treponema endosymbiont of Eucomonympha sp.
ATCACTATGCAACCCGCGAATCCCCATTCTTCTGCCAGTCCGCTGAAAATAAAATCGGTGCTTTGCTTCGGCAGAAATTGTTTATGCGTTCCTTTCAAAAATCCACGTCCCCACAACCCGCCAGACCTTATAGCAATTTTTGACTGCCTGATATTCCAGCCAGCACCCTGTATATCGTTTGTCGGATCAAAAAACACAACAAGTCGCTTAATTTGATAGCTTTTCAGCATTTGTGACACTGCGCTCGAAAGCAACAGTGCTGCCGCAACGATGCCGAAAAAATACGCCACTAACAGGTAATATTTATTTTTGAACGCTAACCACCCGATTATGCTAACCAGCGTCACGATTGACGCCGCGATAGCCACAGAAAACCGCACATTGTCCCGACGGAAGATCCGTACAGCTGACAGCGGTTTCTGTAGAATTTCGGATTCCCAAATCGGCAAAACGGCAAAAACAAAGGACAGTGTCCCTATTAATACCGCCACTATAATAAAACGGGAGTCTGCTTTTGCTATGAAACACATCGACAGAAAAATCGGTATATAAACAATGGAC
>NZ_BBPW01000464.1:0-561 GCF_001028545.1 Treponema endosymbiont of Eucomonympha sp.
GGGCAAAGGCAGCGCGCTGCGGCGTGCCGCAGCTTCGCCGACTGGGACTGCCGAAATGGAGAGAAAAGGAGCGGGCTTTGCCCGTTCCTTTTCTCGTCTCATAGGGGAAGCGGTTTTGCCGCTTCCCCTATGACGGCGCACAGAACGAATATCCGCCGCGGATACGCCTATTGACACTCTTTTGCGCATTTCTTATATTTCTGCCTGCAAGCAGCCGCCGAACGCGCCCAGCCGAAACGGACGCGGCACGTACCGGGCAGGGCGCGGCGGCGGCAAAGCGGACGCGCGTTGCGCGTTCAGAAGACACCGGTCGGCGGACTTTAAGCGCAAGGGGAACGTGTATGAAAAAGACTGCGGTTCTAACGGCATTGCTCGCCGGAATATGTGCGAGCGCTTTTGCCGCAAGTGTAAGCACAGGGGTTCAGTTCGGGTATTCGCCGATTTTCGAGAATTTTAGTTCAACAGGTTCAGGAAAATATGAAACTGAAGCCAAAACTGATTCATATGTAGGAGAGACTAACTCCTATGGGCTTAATGCCTACGGACTTGACGGCTCTTTGT
>NZ_BBPW01000465.1:0-559 GCF_001028545.1 Treponema endosymbiont of Eucomonympha sp.
GCAGCCGGTTTGCGCCGCCTCCGGCCCGTCCG
Organism: Treponema endosymbiont of Eucomonympha sp.; assembly: GCF_001028545.1. Classification (NCBI taxonomy): domain Bacteria; kingdom Pseudomonadati; phylum Spirochaetota; class Spirochaetia; order Treponematales; family Treponemataceae; genus Treponema; species Treponema endosymbiont of Eucomonympha sp. The sequence goes on from NZ_BBPW01000465.1 coordinate 33, forward strand.
CCGCGGACGCTTGCGCCGTATAGGTTTTGACGCTGTCGCCCAGATAGAACCGCACCTGGTGCGCTTCCATTTGCTTCTGGATTATCGCCGCGCCTTCGGCGTCGAGCACGGTGGGCAGCACGCGGGGCTGCATTTCCACGACCGCAACGCTGCCGCTCCGTTCCGCGATTCCCTCGGCGCACTTCATGCCGATAAGCCCCGCCCCGACGATAAGGACGCGGGTATCCGGCGAAAGCACCGCTTCAAGCGCTTTCGCGCTGTCGAGCGTCATAAAGGTAAAGTATTTGATTTTCTCAAGCCCGTCGGCGGGCGGCACAAAGGGGCGGCTCCCCGTTGCGACGAGCAGCTTGCCGTAGGAGACGCGCTCGCCGTCCGCAAGCGCGACCTGTTTTTTCGCCGCGTCTATGCGCGTCGCCGTTACGCCCGCGCGGAGCGCGCATTTGTTCCGCGCGTAAAAGTCGGCGGGACGGTAGCTCATGCGCGCTTCGTCGGTTTTGCCTTGAAGCAGGTACGATATAAGCGGGCGC
>NZ_BBPW01000466.1:0-558 GCF_001028545.1 Treponema endosymbiont of Eucomonympha sp.
CTCCGACGATTTTCAAGGCGAAACGCGGCAGGAAGGCTGAAAAACTTGCAGGGAGTCTGTCCGTGCCGCAGCAGTATAAGGGGGTATTCGTGTGAAAATATCGGAAAGAATGCCGTGGAAATTCCTTGAAGAACGGCGCGGCAGCGCGTTCGGCGGCGAATGGCCCACCGTCCCCGAAATGTTCGACATTACCGCGCGGCGCTTCCCCGCCCGCCCCTGCTTCACCGACTTCGACCCCGACAAAATCACCCGCACCTATGCCGAAGCGCGCAGAAACTGCCTGAAGCTCGCCTCGTGGATTCGGGAGCAGGGCGTGCAGAAAGGCGACCGCGTCGCCGTTACGGGCAAAAACTCGTCGGAGTGGGCGACGGTGTACCTGTCCGCGCTCTATGCGGGCTGCGTCATCGTGCCGCTCGACTACGGGCTGCGCAACGAGGAAATCGCCAACCTGATCGGCACAGCGTCCCCGCGCCTCGTGTTCGTCGACGAGGAGAAGCTCGCGTATTTCGCCCAGCGTCCCGGCGGCGGGGCGAAAGTCTATTCCCTCAGCAGAAAAAA
>NZ_BBPW01000467.1:0-558 GCF_001028545.1 Treponema endosymbiont of Eucomonympha sp.
AATACGAGCACGCTTTCAGACATAGAGGGCTTGCCGTAGATTTTAGGATGTCAAATATACACTATCGGTAAGCGCAAAGCGGCGGGGAAGCCGTACCGATAGGCGATTAAAGCCGCAGTACGGATAAGCGGCTACCGTGTTTATCAAGAAGGCTTGCCGAGGGGCGGCGGGCGCCGTCCAGTTGCCTGCCGAGCGGGCTGACTGCTTGCAAAAAAAAGAGCGCCTCCTCCGTGAACCTAGACCTGTAAGAGAAGCCATATACCGCGCCCGAATATGGGTGCAAGCAGCCTAAACCGATAGGGCGAATAAGCCGCCCAGACCCATAAAACGGATAAGCACCTACCGTGCCTACCGAGTGGGCAAAACAAGCAGCCGCCGCGCGAAGCGAGCGGACAAGGGCTTTGCAAGAAGGGGCGGGGAGACAAGCCCGCCTAGCGATTTATCAAGGGAGCAGTGCGAAGGAGCGGCGAAAGCCCGCTCCTTTTTTTATGCCCTGCCCAGTTGCCCACCTATACTCCCGCCGAGAGCGGCTCACTGCTTGCAGAAAAACAGCGCCTC
>NZ_BBPW01000468.1:0-557 GCF_001028545.1 Treponema endosymbiont of Eucomonympha sp.
GCAAATCCGCACATCTCGGAGGAACGGCAAGATAACGGGCGCCCAACAGAAAAATCAGGGCGACGGAATGAACCCGCTGACAGAAGATTCGCGCCGCCGCGTCGCGCGCTGATTAGCAAAGCGGATTCCGAGGTGGTTTATATCAGCGTCGGCAGGAATAACCGCTGTTTCGTGCGCGACCTTATCAGATTATTGATGAACATAGGCGGGCTTCCGCGCGAGCGAATCGGCGATATCCGTCTTTTTGACACCTATTCATTTGTACAACTCTATGTTGAAGACGCCCTACGCGTCATCAAAGCGCTTGACGGGTATGTCTATCAGGGGCGTTCTCTTGTGGCGAATATTGCTCACCAGCGCGAAGACGCCGAAACCCGTTCGTCCGGCGCACCGGAACCGGCGCATAATCGCCCAGCCGATTTGTCCATAGAAGCTGAACAAACGAACGCCGGCGCCTCTGACGCGTCGGTGCAGGTTGCTGCAGACGCTGAAATCGCTGCTGCTGACTGCAATGCTGAAACAGCTGCTGAATCCGGTGCCAGTGCGGACAGTGAAGC
>NZ_BBPW01000469.1:0-556 GCF_001028545.1 Treponema endosymbiont of Eucomonympha sp.
TTTTTTTCCAAGTGGAAGACGGAATATGGTATTTTTGTTGGACTGGATTTCAGACGTGTGCTCTTCTGATATCTTTTTTTCGAACAGGTTGCGCCCGCGCCGCGGCCTTTTCCCGCCAGTATAGCAAATATCCGCCGGCTCTGGTAACATGATTAGTGTGTTTTGTGCGCTGTTCATAAGGTTTTATGCGCCGCTCATAAAATTGTATGCGCCGCTCATAAAATTGTATGCGTCACTCATAAAATTGTATGAGTCGCTCATAAAATTGTATGAGTCACTCAGAGGTTTTTATGAGTCACTCATAAAATCGTATGAGTCACTCAGAGGTTTTTATGAGTTGCTCATAAAATCGTATGAGTCACTCAGAGGTTTTTATGAGCGGCGCGGAAATGCGTATAAACGGGGTTCGCGGGGGAGCGGGCGGCGCGCAGGCGTGTGCGGATTCCGCGGCGCTGCTGCCGAATACGGCGCCGGATTCAGCGGCCGGTTTCGCCGTCCGGCGGGCTCTTCCGTATATTGTCCGGCGCCGCGCTGACGAACTTGTACGAGTCGTCGG
>NZ_BBPW01000470.1:0-557 GCF_001028545.1 Treponema endosymbiont of Eucomonympha sp.
CGCCGCCGTCGTCATAAATGATCAGCTCGACCTTCTTGCCGTTGATGCCGCCTGCCGCGTTGATCTTCTCGACATACATCCGCAGTGTCTTGTCCTCGGGTTCTCCGAGAAACGACGCCGGGCCTGTCACAGAGAGGACGGAACCGATCTTTACGGTCTGCTGCGCATGCGCGGCACTACCGAACGTCAGACCGGCAACGCCGGCCGCCAACAGAAATCCCAATGCTGATGCTGGTTTCACAGTTTCCCTCCCTGGTGATGGGCGCTCGATTTTTTGAGAGCTTGCCCGGCATGTTTCCAACCACAGAGCGCCAATAGTTTCAAGTGCAACTATTGTCACTTCTAGCCATCAATATAATTGACCGAACGGTTGGTCAATAGTAATCTGCCTTCCAATGGCTGACCAAGAAGCCAATGGGAGGACTGTGTGGACAAAGATCTGGTCTTGACCGAGATCCGCGACGGATACCGCGTCATCACGCTTAACAGGCCCGACAGCCTCAACTCGTTCAATCCAAGTGTACACACCGCGCTGAACGCGGCGTTGAATGATGCGG
>NZ_BBPW01000471.1:0-555 GCF_001028545.1 Treponema endosymbiont of Eucomonympha sp.
GGCATAGAGGTTTTCGCCTTTCGGCGGAATGTTCGACAGCCTCGCGGGTGGAAACCCTCGGCAAACCTTCACGGTAGCCGTGGTAGGTTCTTGCCTATCTGCCGAGTTCCCTACGGAGAACGCCTGTTTCTTCAAAAAACTTGAACGTTATCCTTCGGGTAATGCGGTGCACCCCGCCGGCATAGAAAAACAAGCAAGGCTTCCGCCCTGCTTGTTTCAGCTCCCCGTCAGCCTCCCGCCGAATGCTCCGGCAAGATTGCCAGCACCAGCGCCCGGAGTGGCGCCTCTTGCCCACCAACTAATCGCTCCACCGGTTGCCTTGCGCCTTATTACCCCAGTAGAGGAGGGAACGGGGAGTTACCGTGAGCCGCTCGACCGTGCCGTCGAGCTGCCCGTATCGTTCGCCGGGAGCCCCGTTGTCGTCCCCAACGGTTTCCCAGCTCCGCACTGTCACGCCCCAGCTCTGCAGAAGCTTCGCGTCTTTCTCGCCGGGGTAAGCGGGGTTTTGACCGCTCCGAAGCTCCCATATCTGGCGGACTTGCCAAAGTCTTTTCC